>DZBP01000123.1:0-7541 GCA_022729915.1 Draconibacterium orientale
TGCGTTTGCCTTTTTTGCTGTCTTCAATAAGGCTTTTGTGTATTTCTGAATAATTCTCCTCCAATCTAATCTGTTTTAAAAAGACAATCTAATTTTGTAAGGGTTGCATGAACCTATATATTTTTTTTATTTTTTTTTATTTTTTTCAAAAACTATTTTTACGAATATAGTAACCCTTTTATAAACAACAAAATTGCTTAACATTTTTTTTGATTTTATTGCTTTTTGTTAAACTATTTTGTATTTTTAGCAATTGTTTTTTTTTAGAGAATAACAACCCAAATACGACTTAATGGATTGATAATATGAATTTTGTATTGTATTTGTGATTTGAAATATCAAAAAAACAACTTACTTTTGTTGAAAAAGAAAAATTTAAAATCTTTTCCTTTTTTTACTTGTTAATTTTCAAGTAGATAGAAGCTTTATTTTTAGATATATGTCTAATTTCTAATAGTTAAGGTGTTATATGTTCAATGATTCTTTTGTTGTAATTGCAAAAACAAGTTTTAAACTAATTCTTAATTTTTTTCTGCTGTTTATTCCTGTTATTTTGCTCAATTGGCTATTTTTAGCTATTTTCGGATTCGATATTTTTGAAAATACAGTGCCTCAAGTAGGGGAAGCATCTCGAATGGGTATGCTCGGAATTATCGTTTTTATTCCATTTTTATTAGTTTTTTCTGTTTTTCTACTATTTTTTCCAATCCTATATTTTTTAGTGATTAAAAAAATAATGATTCAAAAAGGGTTAAATAGTTTAGTAAACCAAAATAAAGTAATTTTAATTCAGTATATTTTGAATAAAATTTTCGAACAATTCAAATTCACAAGTTTGAACAAAGAAAATATTCAGCAAATAATGAATAAAGCAAACAGCCAACTAGTTAAACTTTCAAATTTACCTTTTGGCATTCGGTGGGTTGTGAATTATTTTCTTGCCAAAGTTCCTTTCTCGGAAAGCCTGATACAATATATACAACAAGTTGAAATTAAGAATGATAACCTTGAAATTGCCGGCAGTGAACTTTCTAATTTTATCAATGAAAAAATTAACATAGACCTTTTTGATGAAAAGAAAACGTATTATTATTTGCTACTTTTGGTAAATGTAGTTGCAATGGGTGTGTGTATTTTTTATTTTACTTAACCGAAAAAGAAATTATTCGAACGAGTTGTTCTTAGTTTGAAATTCAAAAATAAGTGGGTAATGATCAGAGTAATTTTTTCGCTTCGTTCTAAAATTAAGAGCCTGAATAGTAGGAGAATGCAATACAAAATCGATGCGGAATTTTAAAATTCCACGCACATAGCTAAATCCAAAACCAAGCCCTTTTTCTTCAAAGGCATCGAGTAAATTGCCTTTAATACGGTCATAAGTGTAGGAATTTGTACCATCGTTAAAATCGCCGCAAACTATTTTTGGATAGTTGCATTGCTCAATGTGTGTAGAAAGTAAGTTACTCTGTTCGAGGCGTTTTTCGTAAGCTGAAACAAGTTTTTTGTAGATATTTTTTATTCCGGGCATCATTTCTTCTTGCTGGGCATTTTCAATATTATCTATAAATTTGTAATTATCTTCGCCAAAATGAACCGATTGCAAGTGATTATTATAAATTCTAACGGTGTCGTTTTTTATTTTTAAATCTACAAAAATTGAAAAAATATGATTGTCGAATTCTAAAACGCCTTTATTGACAATAGGATAAACTGAAAAAATGGCAACTCCCGATAAATTAAGCACTTTGGGTAGTTTATAATAAGCTAAATGATGGTTTTTAGCTTTTTGAAGTACTAATAAAGTGTCAAAGGTAGAAAAACCGGATTTGTCTTTTGAAAAAAATTCTTGGTAACAAATAATATCAGGTTGCTCTTCTTGTATAAATTCAAATATTTTTTGCTTAGAATTTTTCAATTCGTTCCAGTCATAACGATCAAAAGCTCTTACGTTGTACGAAATAAGTTTTATAGAATTTTCGCCTTCATCGGCTAAGTTAATCTGAAATATACTTTGCAAATTATCATACCCTAAGGCAATAAAACCTAACGACAGCAAAGCCCATTTACTTCTTTTTACAATCCAAAAAACAACAAATCCAATATTTATGAGTAATAAGTAAAAATAGGACAGGCTCAGCACTTGCAAAAAAGCTAAAAATGTAGGTTTTATAATTTGCGCTAAGTATGTCAAAATCAGCATAAAAACAAAGAATATATTTACGCTTACAACTATTTTTTTTATTAGTTTTCTCATTTTTATGCTATTGTTCAATTGTTTAAATGATAAACATTAAACATGAATCGTTTATTTTAGCTTGTTGCTTTCTTTGAAAAGAATTTCCTTTTCTTCGCTCGTTAAACTATCATAACCCGATTTAGATATTTTCTCAAGAATTTTATCTATTTTATCTTGTTGTGCTTTTTTTCTGGCATTGTATGAAATTTCATCAACTTCGGCACGTTTACCTTCAGGCATAGTTGAAGCTTTTCCGCCATAATTGATGGTCATATTTGTTCTTTTCTTACTCGATGAAGCGATATTTTTCCCAAAAAGACTAAAAAAAGAGTCCATAAAACGTTCAAAACCAAGTAGAATATTTCGTCCTTTTCTGTAATTTACCGCATAAAACCAGCCCAAAGCTGCACCTCCTAAGTGAGCTATGTGTCCGCCCACATTTTCGCCCGAAAAAATAAACAACATATCTAACCCTATTGCTACTAACGCAATGTAAATAATTTTTATTTCTCCAAAAAACATCAAAAGCATCGTTTGATTGGGTTTGTAAAATGCAACTGCCAAAACAACCGCCATAACAGATGCTGACGCACCCAAAGCCAAAGAGCCACTTACCTGAAGTGTTGGTACTAAATTGTAAATCAACATATAAAGCAAGCCTCCTGAAATTCCGCCAACCAAATAAACATTGAGTAGTTGTTTTTGGTTAATAAATGCAACAAACAATTGCCCAAACCAATACAACCATAACATATTGAATAAAATATGCATAAATTCAACATGCAAAAACATATAACTTATTATCGACCAAGGCTGTAAAAGAAATCGCATACCTTCAGCCGGAAGCATAAAATACTCAATAACTTTGGGAGCAAAAGAATTTGTGAGCCAAGCCAGCACAAATATACCTACATTGATGTAAACCAATTTATTAAGCACTCCTCCATAGCGGAATGAAGTTTTAAATTCTGAAAGAATATTCATACGTTTATCACTAAATTTTATAGTAAGCACCAGTGCTATTTTATTTGGAGCAAACATTTTTGTAATCAAATAAATTCTAAGCACTTGGCAAAATTAAATATACAATTAAATTTGGTTCACTACATAAAAGAATTTTCCTTTTTATAGTTTCAAACAAAAGAAAAGTTCACAAAAATACATTAATAAAATCGCTTTTTATCTTTTTGCCACAATTTAATTAAAATAAAACCAAATAACATTCCTCCAAGATGCGCAAAATGAGCCACATTGTCGTCAGAATTATTGGCAAAACCAAGATACAATTCCAAAGCACCGTAACCTATAACAAAGTATTTTGCTTTGATAGGAATGGGTGGAAAAAGAAGCATTAATTCGGTGTTAGGAAACAACATTCCAAATGCTAGTAAAACACCAAAAACGGCTCCCGATGCACCAACAGTAATGGTTGAAAGTTTAAAATTGAGCAAATCATGAGCAAATTCAATCGATTGCTTAGCATAAAGTACATTATTTGGGTCATCAGCCCAGAGCTTAATATTCTTCATATACACTTGCGAATAATATCCTGGAAAATATTCTGTTACAAGCATTTCAAAATCATTTACATTGGGATTTTGAATATACAACTGTACTGCTTTTTGTATAGGCGAAAATTCGAGCCATTGAACAAAAGTATGCAGGAAAGCTGCTCCCAAACCTGTGATTATGAAATAAATAAAAAAACGTTTACTTCCCCAAACTTGCTCAAGAATTCGTCCAAACATCCAAAAAGCAAACATATTGAAAAGTAAATGGGTGAAATCGCCATGCATAAATATGTGTGTTACAAACTGGTAGGGTTCAAAGTTCTCAGAACTGAAATAGGAAAGTCCTAGCATTTGAGAAACATCAAAGTCAAATTGGTTTTCCATTACCCAAGTTCCAAAAAAAGTCAAAACGCATATTATCAGTATGTTCTTAACAACAGGCGGCATAGTTGCAAGTGGATTTTGATTCATCTGTACTATTTGTTTGGTTATTTAGTTTTTTTATGTTAATTATTTATTTTACAGGTTGTTGTTAGAAAAATTTATCTATCTCTTCAGCATTTAAAATGTGGATAATTTTTTTTCCATTGGGTGTAAAGTTTGGGTTTGAACAAGCAAAAAGCGAATCAATCAATTCGCGCATTTCTTCACCGGTTAAAGCTTTCCCAACTTTCATCGACGAGACTCTTGCGAGTGATTTTGCAAGCTCTTCGTTCAAATTTTCTTTTATATTTTTGTCGTAGTTTTTGTATTCAGCAAACAATCGTTCGAACACCAAAACTCCTTCGTTTGCATCAATAAACGGCGGAAAACCATTTATTACAACGGTATTTTTGCCAAAAGCATCAATATCGAATCCCATAAATTGAAGGTCGTTTTTGATTTCCGTAAACAGTAAAAAATCGTCGTAAGAAAATTCGTATTGCACCGGAAACATTATCCGTTGGCTAGCGCTCATTTTGCTATCTAACTGATGTAGAATTTGCTCGTACAAAATTTTTTCGTGCGCACGTTTTTGATGAATCAGCATCAAGCCCGATTTTATAGGGCTTAAAATGTACATATTTTTAATTTGCAGCAAATTTCTTGATACCAAACTCGTTACATTTTCATGCTCATCGTTTTGTTTTGAAAAAAAGGTAGTTTGTTTGGTTTCAAAATTATGACTTTCATCTTTCTCATTTTCATTTTCAAAACCAGAATATAAATCTTGCCAATTTTCTAAGTTTGCTTTTTGAAGAAAGTTCTCGTTTTTACCATACTTTTTATTTGAAGTAACCTTTGTTTCTGAATCGAAAGGATTGTAATTTGGATTAAAATCTATTGATGGTAAAATAAATTCGCTGTCTTTTTGCAAATAGGGAATATCAATAAAACCTTCTGTATCAAAATCGATTGATGGAGCAACATTAAATTTACCAAGCGATTCACGTACAACCGATTGCAATACTTGAAATAAAATCTGCTCATTTTCAAACTTTATCTCCGTTTTAGTTGGGTGAATATTTACGTCAATTGTAGAAGGTTCTACCTCAAAATAAATAAAATACGAAGGCTGCGTTCCTGCTTGCAACAAACGTTCGTAGCTCAACATTACCGCTTTGTGGTAGTTGTAATGTTTCATAAACCTTCCATTTACAAAAAAATACTGGTAATTTCCTGTTTTTTTTGCAAATTCGGGCAATCCTATAAAACCATAAATCCGTGCAAGTGTCGATTCCGATTCAATGCTTATTAGATTCTTATTGAGTGCTTTTTTGAATAAATCGGATATTCGTTGCTTTAAACTTGTTCCTTTGAGTTTATAAACAATCGTTTCGTTGTGAGTAAGCGAAAAGCCAATATGTGGATAAACCAAAGCAATGCGCTGAAATTCGGTCATAATGTTTTTAAATTCAACAGCATTGGTTTTTAAAAACTTACGACGTGCCGGAACATTGAAAAAAAGGTTTCTAACTAAAAAATTAGTTCCCACATTGCACGAAATGGTTTCTTGGAGTTCTAAGTCTGAGCCATTAATAACAATACGTGTACCTAGTTCATTTTCAGCTTTTCGTGTTTTTAATTCTACACTTGCAATAGCCGCAATCGAAGCCAAAGCTTCACCTCTAAAGCCCATAGTTTTGAGGCGAAATAAATCGTCAGCCGCTTGTATTTTGGAAGTTGCATGACGTTCAAATGACATTCGAGCATCGGTTTCGGACATACCTTTTCCATTATCAATTATCTGAATAAGAGCACGTCCTGCTTCTTTTACTATAATTGAAATCTCACTAGCTTCGGCATCAATGGAGTTTTCAACCAGCTCTTTGATTACCGATGCCGGACGTTGTATTACTTCGCCTGCTGCTATTTGATTTGCCACCAAATCGGGCAATAATCGAATTATATCCATATTGTACTTAGAAAACTTCCATTTATGAGCTAAACCAAACCATTTTTAATAAGCAAACGCTTACTTTGCATTTAGCTGAGCAAGCGTTTGCTTTTTTTAAATGTTTTTTTAATTTTTTTTAGCTGTAAAATAGCCAATAAGCGAGCATTAATAAGATACCTAAAATCATAATTGTTCGTAAATTACTACTTTTGGTATCCGAATTGAGCAATCTGCTCGAGCGGCGCAATTCGCCACGGCGCAAAGGCACGTAATTTTCATCGTTTTCTTCAGCACCTGATTCGGCTCTTGCTTCTTGTTTTGCACGGGCTACTCTGTACTCAAAATCTTCCTTTGCTTCGTCGTAATAACGAGGCGTAAAGCCAAATTTTCTATTTTTTGGCAAGCGAAACATTCCTTGTAATTTCATATCGTTTGTATTAGAGTTTTAGCTGCAAAGGTAAATATTTTATTTATTTTATTCAATATTTTTTTCTAAGGAAGATTCAAAAACAATCAATTGAACTTTCAAGAAAACATTCTTCAAATTAAAAAATAGTTTAGTAGCATTTAGCATTTTACTAATGCAGCTTTTAATAATTTAACAAATCGATAATTACTTTATTTATCTGATTTACAGACATTGCGCTGCATGTAGTTTTATTCCGAACAACTTGTAATGTATGTATATATTTGAAAAATTGAATATCTTTAACTAACTTGCGCCGCTTTTTAATAAAATGAAACAATCCAAACAACAATGCTTTTTATTTTTTTTGAAAAAATCAATAAATTTAGCTAAAATAAGGCATTTTAATAAGAAAACGAACTTTTATTTCAAAATAAAAACCATTTATATGAAAAAGATATTGATTGCCAACAGAGGCGAAATAGCTTTGCGAGTAATGCGTTCGGCGCGTGAAATGGGAATTAAAACGGTAGCAGTTTATTCCGATGTGGATAGAAATGCTCCTTATGTAAAATATGCCGACGAAGCTGTACATATTGGAGCCTCACCTTCGTCGCAGTCGTATTTAGTAATCGACAAGATAATAGAGGCATGTAAGAAAACTCAAGCCGAAGGAGTACACCCTGGTTATGGTTTTCTTTCGGAAAATGCTGAATTTGCTCGACGTTTGGCTCAAGAAAACATTATTCTTATAGGTCCTACTGCCGAAGCTATGGAAATTATGGGCGATAAACTTTCGGCTAAAGCCGCTGTGAAGAATTATAATATTCCAATGGTTCCGGGTACTGCCGAAGCTTTGATAGATGTAATTGAAGGCAAAGAAGTTGCTAGAACTATTGGTTATCCTATTTTGATTAAAGCCTCTGCTGGCGGCGGTGGAAAAGGAATGCGAATAGTAGAGCGCGAAGAAGAATTTGAATCTCAAATGAAAACAGCTATTAGCGAGGCTAC
>DZBP01000123.1:7641-9421 GCA_022729915.1 Draconibacterium orientale
TACGAAAACGGAAATTATTATTTCCTAGAGATGAATACACGCCTTCAAGTAGAGCACCCTGTTACTGAATTTATTACAGGAATAGATTTAGTAAAAGAACAAATAAAAATAGCGATGGGTGAGCCTTTGAGTTTTAAACAAGAAGACTTGAGCATTAATGGACACGCCATTGAAGTTCGCGTTTATGCCGAAAATCCAAAAGAAAATTTTATGCCCGACATAGGAAAATTAATTACCTACAAAATACCTCAAGGCAACGGCGTGCGTTTAGACGATGGCTACTCAGAAGGAATGGACATTCCGATTTACTATGACCCAATGATTTCGAAGTTGATTACACACGGAAAAGACAGAGAAGAAGCCATTGCCCGAATGTTGCGTGCCATAAGCGAGTACAAAATAACCGGCTTAACCACAACACTTGCCTTTGGTAAATACGTTATGGAAAATAGTGCATTCATTTCGGGCAACTATGATACTCATTTTGTTGAAAAACATTTCAATCCAAAAAAATTGGACAACAAAGAAGTGGACAACAGCGCAATAGCAGCATTGATTGCAAGTAAATTAGTAAAAGAAAAAGTAGCTAGTGCAGTAGTAGTAACGATAGAAAATACTGAAAAAAGCACATCAGCTTGGCGAGAAAAACGCTTACAATAATACAAAAACAATTCAAACAGCTTTCAAAGTAAGAGTTTTTCTTTGAATGCTGTTTGTTTTATTTTTAAGAAAATAAAAACAAATTCAATACCTAGCTAAGCTACGTCGGGCACTATTAATTTGAAGCCCTTGCCATGCACATTGATAATTTCAATAGATGTGTCTTGGCTCAAATGCTTACGAAGTTTGGTAATGTACACGTCCATACTGCGCGCATTGAAATAGTTGTCGTCTATCCAAATACTGCGAAGGGCAATGTTACGTTCTAATACCTCGTTTCGGTTGTGGCAAAGAAGCTTCAATAGCTCTGACTCTTTAGTGGTTAACTTGATAGTTTCGCCGTTAAATTCGAGCAATTGCTTGTTGGTGTCAAATTTGTAGGCTCCAATGCTAAATTCAGCTTGATTGGTAGAACCTTTGTCGTTGATGCTTCTTCTCAAAACAGCCTCGATGCGTACCAAAAGTTCTTCCATGCTAAAAGGTTTAGTCAAGTAGTCGTCAGCTCCAATTTTAAAACCTTCCAGAATATCTTCTTTTTGCGACTTGGCAGTTAAGAAAATGATTGGAATTTTTGTATTGAGCACTCTAATATCAGAGGCTAATGCAAAACCGTCTTTCTTAGGCATCATTACATCTAAAATACAAATATCATACGTATTTTTGGTGAAACCTTTGTAAGCCATTTCTCCATCTACATACAAATCTGTTTTATAGCCTTTTGCCAAAAGATATTCTTTCAACAGTGTTCCTAGATTTACATCGTCTTCAGCTAACAAAACTTTTACTTCTTCCATAAGTTTGTTTAAATTAAAAGAAATTTTTAGAACAACTCACCTTTGTGTGAGTAATAAATTTAAAGTCTTTATTTTATTTTTTAACAGTTGTTTCGTATATAATTTTGAAATAAAATTTTCAAAAATACTTAATTGTTAAGTATTTACTTAAAACTATATTTGAAGCCTTTTTTGTTAATTTTGTATTTCACAAATATAATATTTTTAGTTGAAAAACACAAAAATATCTATGTTTTAATAAATTAATTTCAAAAAAAAAAAAATCTTTTCTAAAAAGAATAGTTTAAAGACATAAAGACTTATTTATATAGTTGATTTTTAGAATT
>DZBP01000124.1:0-3257 GCA_022729915.1 Draconibacterium orientale
ATCAGTCGCCGTTCGGTTGCCAAAAAATCGGCTACCGAAAACGAAAGCTAATCAATTAAAAAGCCAACGCTTAATTGCGTTGGCTTTTTTTTTGTTTTTGAATCTTCCTAATCTAAAAAATATCCGTTAGCAATGGAATGTTTTAAAATATTTTGTATATTTGCGATTATAAATTCAATAATACAATGACAAAAGACGAAGCAAAAGATAGAATAAAATTATTAATAGATAAATTCAGTTCGCAAATTGATTTTTATAAATCATTGAATTATAATGAAGCACAAACAAGGCAAGATTTTATAAATCCATTTTTTAAAGCACTTGGTTGGGATATTGATAATCGAAAACAACAATTAGAAACCTATAGAGATGTAAGACACGAGGATAAAATCAAAGTAAATGGACACACCAAAGCTCCAGATTATTCTTTTAACATAGAAGGAAAGCGCAAGTTTTTTGTGGAAGCCAAAAAGCCAGCCATTCCAATTCGTGAAAATCCAGAACCAGCCTTACAAGTACGGAATTATGGTTGGAACGCTAAATTAAACATTTCCATAGTTACAGATTTTGAAGAGTTTGCAATTTACGATTGCACGAAAAAGCCGAAGAAAACGGAAAATGCAAATGCAAAAAGATTAAAATATATTTATTACACTGATTTTTTTAAAGAATTTGACTTTATTTATGATACATTTAGTTATGAAAGTGTTCTAAACGGTAGTATTGAGAAATTTGCAAAAAGCAAAATTAATTTTAAAAATGCAGAACCCGTTGATAAAGAGTTTTTAAAATCCATTGAACATTGGCGTGAAACTTTAGCTACTACTATTGCTTTACGAAACAACGAATTAGATGAAAATGATATAAATTTTGCTGTTCAACAAATAATTGACAGAATTATATTTTTAAAAGTATGCGAAGACCGCAAAATTGAGCAAGAAAATAGTTTATTTAAACTTATTAAAACTGGTAATTTTTATCAAAACCTGTTTCAATATTTCCAAATTGCTAATCAAAAATATAATTCAGGGCTATTTGATTTTAAAAAGGATACAATAACGCAAGAGTTAGAAATTGATAACAAAGTTATCAAAAATATAATTACCGAACTTTATGGAAAAAGTAAAGAAACAGAAAAAGAATATGGATTTAATTTTGCAATTATCCCAGTCGAAATTTTGGGTTTGGCTTATGAACAATTTCTTGGAAAAGTAATTCGGCTCACAGTTGCACATCATGCAAAAATCGAGGAGAAACCTGAAGTACGAAAAGCTGGAGGAGTTTATTATACACCTGAGTATATCGTAGATTATATCGTAAAGAATACAGTAGGCAAGTTGGTTAACGGAAAAACACCTGACGAAATAAGCAAAATTAAAATTCTTGACCCTTCGTGTGGTAGCGGTTCGTTTTTACTTGGTGCTTATCAATATTTATTAGATTATCATTTAAGATATTACGATAAAAATCAGACTAAATTAAAACTCAAAGACAATCCATTAACACCAGACAGAAACTTATCAAGTAAAGAGAAAAAGCGTATTTTACTAAATAATATTTTTGGCGTTGATATAGATACACAGGCAGTTGAAGTTACTAAATTAAGTTTATTACTAAAAGCATTGGAAGGCGAAACCGAAGTATCGATACAAACTTCATTGCAATTATTTAACGAACGGGTTTTACCTACAATAGATTCAAATATTCAATGTGGGAATTCTTTAATTTCGCCAGATTTCTACGATACAGGTTTATTCCTGACCCCCAAAGAAGAACGCAAAATAAACGTTTTTGATTGGAAAACTTCTTTTGCTGAAATTTTTAAACAAGGTGGTTTTGATTGCGTTATTGGAAATCCTCCATATATAACCATTGGTGGAAAAGAAGATACGATGTTTTTGCCAAATGAAATTGATTACTTATTAAACAAATACTTAACAAAAGAATATAAGCCTAATTTTTGGGCTTATTTTTACGAAAAAGGTTATACATTATTGAAAGAAAATGGACTTATATCCTACATTGTTCCAAGAACTTTTATTGATAATGTATATTACAATCAACTTAGAAACTTTTTTGCCACAAAAAGTGTAATTGAAGAAATCACAAAACTTGATTATGAGGTTTTCGAACAAGCAACAACAGGTGGTAGTTCAATATGTTTTTTCAAAAAAGCATCTGCAATAGAAAAAAACAATGTGAATTTATTTACATTTTCGGCACCAGAAGATTTTATTCAAAATTCTTACAAATCAATACAATGTGTTCAAAATAGTATTTTAATTAGCCAGAATAAATCATTTAATTTTCAAGACAAAAAAATGAATTCTGTTTTTGATAAAATAAACAAAGCAGGTATTCCATTAGGAGAAATTTGTTCTGTAAATAATGGTGTAAACACAGGAAATGCGGCAAATATTTTACTTTCAAAAGAACAGAAAAATGATAAATATCTGAAAATTATAGAAGGTAAGAATATAAATAGATATTCAATTGCATGGAACGGAAATTGGATAAACTACGATAGTTCTTTAAAAAAAACAATCAAATTATCGGATTTAAAAACCAAACAAAATAAAATTGATTTTGCATTACGGGATTATTCAATTTTCAGTAATCCTAAAATAATAATTCGTCAAACTTCCGACAAATTAATTGGATGTTATGATGAAAATTCATTTATTACAAGACATTCAACACATTGTATATTACCACTAAACGAAACAATTAATTTAAAATTCATACTTGGTATTTTAAATTCAAGATTAATGAATTTTTATTACCAAACTTTAATACCAGAAAAAGGAAAAGCTTTCGCAGAAGTAAAAGCTATCCATGTAAAAAAGTTGCCAATTAAATTAGCAGATAAAAAATCAAAATTGGAAAGTCAAATTCAAAACGATATAATAAAATTTGCTGATACATTATTAGAATTAAATCAAAGGCTTAATGAAACCAAATTACATTCAGATAAAGAACAAATTAATCGTAGAATTGAACATTCTGAAAATTCTATAAATAATTTAGTTTATAAGCTTTATAATTTATCTGATGGTGATATTAATATAATCGAAAATAAATGATAAAACCGCTAATAGTGTTGATAAGTGCCTACTGGAAGCGAAAAAGTATGGCAACGGCAAACAACTACATTATCCGCAAACGAAGTGCCTCGCGAACTAATTCCGATGTACTTGCTGATTCATAGTTGTTTGAACTTTGCCAAAGTTCCAAAACTTTGGCAAGTTGTTTTTTTT
>DZBP01000124.1:3357-4976 GCA_022729915.1 Draconibacterium orientale
GAAAAAGCCTAATAAACTATGAAAACTCAGTAGAAATGTGTATATTTACTGAAAAATAAAAGAAAGTGTAATTTGCTGGGTACGGTTCTTTGGGGGCGTAAGCTACTCCGTTAGGGTTTATTGCAAAAATAAACCAACTGAATTGAAAATGATTTGATATAAAAGTAGATAAAATGTTATAAATTTGCGGTTGATAAATGTGATTACTAATTTCTCCAACAGATGTTGGAGATTTAACAAATTATTTTAAATGATGGGGCAAATAGGTTGTCGAACAACTATAAAAAGATATAAATAAAATTTATGATGGTATCGAAGGTTATTCATCAGCAAATCTTTGGTTTATGCGTCAATTTTATTTAGAATATTGCGAAAATAAAGAATCACTTGACAATATGTATGACAATTTTTAAAAATTAACCGCATGATTTTTAGCAATGGCAAAAATCTGGTTTTGAATTTAAACCAAAAGTAAACCGTGCTTTTTGCAAGAAATTACAAATATACAATCAACGTTTATGTTCCTACTTTCACTTAAGTTTTTTGTTTGAAATTTTAGAGTAAAATAAAAATTTGTCGAAGTGTTTATTCAAAAATGTCAAAAAAACTTATGGTCATTCTGCACTCCCTTGCGGCATCAATACATGGAAAATGCTTGCTAATGAAAAAAACATTATGCTATATTTTATCAAACAAAAAAAGCTTGCCGAAAATACGGCAAGCTTTTTTATTATCTTTAAAAATCAATCAGACTATTGAAGAATAGTTTTGAAAGTTTCGTTAGCAAAATATTTGAAGAATTCCATATCTTTTTTAGCGTAATCTTTTACAGAAGCGTCTTTATCAACAGCTGTTTTAAGATTGTCGAACAACATAGTCGTGTTGTCAGTTCTAGCACCAAAGATAGCTTTCAAATAATAGGCATAAGCCTCTTCGCTTACTACCGATTTAATAGTATTCAAACCAGCGTTAGTATCTTTGTCAAGCAATTGAGCCAAAGAAGCATTGAAAGTTTTTGAACCACCAAAATATTTTACAGCCTCAGAGTATTTACCTTCCATGATAGAAATAACACCTAAGTTGTAGTTAACAGCATCAG
Organism: Draconibacterium orientale; assembly: GCA_022729915.1. Lineage (GTDB taxonomy): Bacteria > Bacteroidota > Bacteroidia > Bacteroidales > JAIFNL01 > JAIFNL01. The sequence continues at coordinate 4,457 of DZBP01000124.1, forward strand.
AAGAAGAAGATTTAGCAGCCGAATTGAAATATTCTTTTGCTTTTTCAGTGTTACCGTTTGCTAAATAAATGTAACCTAAGTTGTTGATTGTAGTAGCATTTTCTTCTAAATTTTTAGCTGCTTCAAAATAAGTTTGAGCTTCGCCTAAATTGTTTTGGTAAGCATAAATTACACCAATGTTGTTAGCACCTCTCCAGTCGTTAGGATAAGCAGCTTGGTATGATTTGTAAATTTGCAATTTTTTATCAAGCATTTTGCATGATTGACCAGCAAAAAGAAGTTCGTTTTGAGTAAGTTCTTTCGGATTGCTCAAAGCAAGTTTTACAATATCTTCAGTAGTTTTAGCTTCGCCAGTGAAAGTAACAGTAATTTCTGATTTTCTCAATTTAGGAAGAATAGTTTCAGTCAAAGCACCAAAAGCAGCAGTTAAGTTTTTGATTTCTTTTTCGCGTACCGCAGGGTCAGAGTACATTGAAAGAACTCTCAAAATAAGGTCTTTATCTTGAATGTTAGAAGCTTT
>DZBP01000124.1:5076-9355 GCA_022729915.1 Draconibacterium orientale
GCTTTGAAAGAAGCATCAGTAACTTTTACTAATTCTTCGGTAGCTAAAATAATAGAAGCCATACCAGTACCGTCGTTGTAAATGTTGTCAACTTCAAGACCTTTTTTTACTAGCTCAGGAGTAGTAATAATACCATCGGCAAGTTTTCTTTTGTCGTCAGGAATAGGTACATCGGCAGTTTTATTTTTGTAAGAACCGCTCATTTCTTTCCACTCTAAAGTAGAAATTCTCATTTTGTCTTTGTAAGGAACTTTTGCACTCAAAGTAACAGAGCCACCGTTTTCGTAGTTAATTACGGTACCGTTACCTTCTGTATCTTCGCCTCTTGCTTCCATTTTTTCTAAAACAACTTCGCCACCATTGTATTTTAACACAGGAATAGCTGTTACGCTAGCTTTTTTGTTAAAATATTCTTTAGGGAAAGTGATTTTAATATTGAAAGCTACTTCATTACCATGCATTTCAAGAGGACTTGGTGTAACTGCAAAAGTAACTTCGTCAATTCTGTCTATCATTTTCTTTAGAGCATTACAGCTACTAAAAAAAACAGAAATAGCAATAAATATTACTAAATAGCTTAAACTTGATCTTTTCATAAATAGTTGAATAAAATATTTTAATTATAAATTCCAATTTTATTTAATTTATTGCAAAATTAAAAATCTTTTTTCAAATAAAAAAGAAATAAACATTTTTTATGAATATTATTGGTATTTATTTATTTATTTTTAGATACCTCAAGGGTGTTAGATTATTTAATTGTAATAGGAAATTTTATATTTCGTAATTTCTTATGATTATTTTTTTTATTGAGCTAAAAAAATCCTGTTTTTTTGTTTTTTTGCAATTTATTTTGGTTTGTTTTGTATTTATTATTACTTTTATCCGATTTATTTTAAACTGCTGTTAGCATAAGTATAGAGCAATAAATAACTCTTAATATTTGTTAAATCTTTAACGAAAATGGCTGAAAAAAATTCAAACAAACGTCTCGATTTTTGTAATTTCAAGTTAGATACTCTCTTAGAAATTACCAAAATGATTAATGAGAATTTACCAACACAAGAATTATTAGCTAAATACGAAAAATTATTAATGGGCAAGCTAAGTATTGGCAAATTAATAATTTACGGTTACGACACCTCTTGGGAACTAATCTTAAAATCGGGCTTCAAATTCGAGGAATTGCTCGATTTAGATGTCGAAATAGACCTTCTGGGCATTACCGACATCACCACAGTTACAGCTGCTAATCTAAAGGACAAAACGAATTTAGATACAATTATTCCGGTTTTTCACAACAACAAGCAAGCTGCCTTTGTTTTAATTGGCGATGTGGAAGAAGAGCGTGAAGGAGTTAGTCCTACCATTAAGCATTTACATTTTATTCAAACCCTTACTTATCTAATTATTGTGGCTATCGAAAACCACAAACTTATGCAGCAAAGCCTTAAACAAGAAGCCCTCAAACGAGAACTTCAAGTGGCTTCGCGTATGCAAGAAATGTTGATTCCCGAAAGTTACACATTTCCTCGCAACGAAAAGGCTTATGTTGATGCTTTTTATTTGCCTCACTTCGATGTTGGTGGCGATTATTACGATTTCTTTTCGCTCAACGACCACGAATACGGATTCTGTATGTCTGATGTTTCAGGAAAGGGAATCTCCGCAGCCATTTTGATGTCCAATTTTCAAGCAAACCTCAAAGCTCTTTTTACTGATGCCATTCCTTTAAACTTATTGGTTAAAAAACTCAACGAAAAAGTAATGAACAGTGCCAACGGCGAAAAGTTTATTACCTTATTCATAGGAAAATACAATACAAAAACCAGAAAAATAACCTATATCAATGCTGGGCACAATCCTCCGTTTTTTTACGAAACTAAAACCAAAAAATTAACTTATCTTACTACCGGTTGCCAAGGAATGGGAATGCTCGACCATTTGCGACACATCGAAATAGGCGAATTTACCTTAACTTGCGATACTAAAATCTTACTCTATACCGATGGTTTGGTTGAACTCGAAGGTGAAGACTCTACCGAAGCCGGAATGGAAGCTGTTGCAAGTTGTATGCGCAACAACGAACGAATTGACGAAAATATTAAAAATATTATTGAAACTCAAAACATTGGAAAGAAAAATGCAGTTTTCTTCGACGATATTTCTATTTTAGGTATGCAATTTTATTTGAATGAATAAAATCAGTTGTTTTGGTTGTAGTACAAAAAAAAAGTGTCGTTTACCAGACGACACTCATTAACCAATTTAAACCTACCTATTAACCAAATTAACCAATTTTAGTTATTATTATTTATTTCGTATTAAATAATCCAATTAGTGTGCCAAACTTTACATCATATTGGTATTTAGTAGTTTATGTAAAAATTACATTTTAAAACAAGCTAGATTTGTTCGATAACGAACAGTATTTTGTTCGTTTGTGTACATTTTTATTTTTTCCTAAATAATGCTACAACAGTTTTTGCATTTTCTATCCTGCACATCATTTTCATTGCCACAAATAGGACAAATATTTTGACCTTGTTCCGCTTTTTGTTCTTTGAGAGAAACAAAACTCAAACAATGCGGACAAAATTCACTATCCGAATCTATTACCGATTGGCACGACGAACAAATAATTTCCATTTCTTGCTTCTCAATTTAAAAATTTAAGCTCTATTATTTAGTTCTAACAAAGTGTCCATATATTCGCGCGTGTTGGCAAGACGTGGAATTTTGCTTTGTCCGCCAAGTTTGTTTCGTTCTTTGAGCCATTGATAGAAAATTCCGGTTTTGGCAACCACAACTTTAGGCATTTCGAGCGAAAGGTCTTTGTAGCGCTTTGCTTCGTAGTCAGAATTTACCGATTTGAGAGTTGTGTCGAGCACTTGAGTAAAAAGTTCGAGGCTTGTAGGTTGATTTTCGAACTCAATGAACCATTCGTGCCCGCCTTTGCTGCCGGTTTCCATGTAAATAGGTGCTGCTGTAAATTCTGTAATGCTGGCATTGGTTTGTTCGCAAGCTTTGCGAATGGCTATTTGTGCGTTGTCGATAATCAGTTCTTCGCCAAAGGCATTGATGAAATGCTTTATACGTCCGGTAATTTTGATTTTGAACGGATAACGAGAAGTAAATTTTACGGTATCGCCTATCATGTAACGCCATAAGCCTGTGTTGGTAGAAATAACCAGCGCGTAATTTTTGTCGAGTTCCACTTGGTCGAGCGTAAGTGCTTTGGGGTTTTGGTCGTAAACGTTTTCCATCGGAATAAATTCGTAGAAAACACCCAAATCGAGCATCAAAAGCATGTCGGTATGTGTAGGGTCGTCTTGCAAAGCAAAGAAACCTTCCGAAGCGTTGTAGGTTTCTAAGTAATTCATGTTGCTAGACTGTATGAGCTGTTTGTATTGTTTTCGGTAAGGCTCAAAACTAACACCACCGTGAATGAAAAGCTCTAAATTAGGCCAAACATCGAGTATGTTGTCGGTTTTGGCAAGTTCTAATATTTTTTTAATCAAAACCAAAGTCCACGAAGGCACGCCAGAAATGCTTGTAACGTTGTCTTTCATGGTTTGAGTAGCCATTTTGTAAATCTTCTCTTCCCATTCTTGCATAAGAGCAATAGAAATTTTGGGTGTACGAATGTATTGAGCCCAAGTAGGTAAGTTTTTGAGCAAAACAGCCGAAAGATCTCCGTAGTAAAGCTTTTCGTCGGAGCTGGTAACTTGTCGGCTTCCGCCAATTACAAGTGCTTTACCAAAATTTTTGAACAATTTTGTTTTCGGAAATTGATTTACATACACAGCCATAACATCTTTACTTCCCTTGTAATGACAATCTTGCAAGGCTTCTTTGCTTATGGGAATGTATTTACTTTTGTCGTTGGTAGTTCCGGAAGACATAGCAAACCAGTCAATTTTTGAATGCCATAAAACATTATGTTCGCCTTTTCGTACCCTTTCTATGTATTCACTTAAAGTTTCATAGGTACTTACGGGTACTTTGTTTTGAAATTCGGAAATGTTTTTAATCTCAGAATAAGCATATTGCTTGCCCCAAACAGTGTTTTTGGCTGCTTGAATGAGCTTTACAAACGTTTGGTTCTGCACTTCGTTTGGGTTTTTTCTAAAAAAATCTATTTCGCGTAGTCTTTTTGCAGTAACCTGCGCTAATAAGCTGGGTATGATTGCCATTGCTTTGAGTTATGAATTATGAATTATCAATTATTAATTATTAATTATTAATTATTAATTATTAATTATTAATTATTAATTAT
>DZBP01000125.1 GCA_022729915.1 Draconibacterium orientale
CCGAGTTTGTCGTCCGATTCAATCATTATTACTTTATCCGGTTTTTGAAAAGCCAATATAGCCATAAAGTTATTTCTTATTTAGAATACAATTCAACGATTAATTGTTCATTAATATTTTCGGGAATTTCTGTTCTTTCCGGAATATTAAGAAATTTACCAGCCATTAACGAGCTATCCCATTCCAACCAAGAAAATTTTGAGTATCTTGCTGAAGATAACGATTCGGTAACTACTTGTAACGATTTAGATTTTTCACGAACACCCACTACATCACCTGCTTTAAGAAGGAAAGAAGGGATATTCACAAGCTCGCCATTAACCACAATGTGTTTGTGAGTAACGAATTGACGTGCCGCCGAACGAGTAGGTGCAATACCTAATCTGTAAACAACGTTGTCGAGTCTTGACTCTAAGAATTGAAGTAATAATTCACCCGTTACACCTTTGGCTCTAGAGGCTTTTTTATATAAATTATAAAATTGTTTTTCTAACAAACCATAAGTAAATTTAGCTTTTTGTTTTTCTTTAAGCTGAACGCCATACACAGACAATTTACCTCTTCTTTTGTTAATGCCGTGCTGTCCTGGAGGAAATTTTCTTTTTTCAAACCACTTATCGGGACCGAAAATAGGGTCATCAAATTTTCTAGCTATTCTGGTTTTTGGTCCAATATATCTTGCCATTTTCTTCTAATTTCTTTAAAGTTATTATACTCTTCTTCTTTTTGGTGGTCGGCAACCATTGTGTGGCAATGGTGTTACATCTACTATTTCAGTTACTTCCACACCTGATGTATGTAGTGATCTGATAGCTGATTCTCTTCCGTTACCCGGACCTTTTACAAATACTTTTACTTTACGTAAGCCTGCATCAAAGGCAGCTTTAGCGCAATCGGCAGCGGCAGTTTGAGCTGCGTAAGGGGTGTTCTTTTTAGAACCTTTGAATCCCATTTTGCCTGCTGATGACCAAGCAATTACTTGTCCAGTGCTATTTGTTAAAGAAATAATTATATTATTGAAAGAAGCGTGAATGTGAGCTTCGCCAATAGCTTCTACTTTAACGATGCGTTTTTTTGTAGTTACTTTCTTTTGTTTTGCCATGTTTCCTCTAATTATTTAGTGGCTTTCTTTTTGCCAGCAACAGTTTTCTTTTTACCTTTACGAGTACGAGCATTGTTTTTAGTTGATTGCCCTCTTACCGGCAAACCACTACGATGTCTGATGCCTCTGTAGCACCCAATGTCCATTAAACGCTTAATATTTAATTGCACTTCCGAACGCAATTCTCCTTCAATAACATAATTATCGCTAATTTCTTTACGTATTGCGCTAAAATGCTCGTCAGTCCAATCTTTTACCTTTAGGTTAAGATCTACTCCTGCTTTCTCTAAGATTTTTCCAGCAGCACTTCTTCCTATTCCGTAGATATAAGTAAGACTTATTTCACCGCGTTTATCATTCGGTATATCTACTCCAGCTATTCTTGCCATAAATTTCTACTTTTGATTTAGTTTTGACGTTGTTTGTATTTTGGATTCTTTTTGTTGATAATATAAACACGCCCTTTTCTTCTTACTATAACGCAGTCTTCTGAGCGTTTTTTTACAGATGTTCTAACTTTCATTTTCTTTGAGTTTTATCTATTTTTACACAAAAATTTTGTGCAAAAATACAATTTAGTTTTTATATCTAAAAATAATTCTTCCTTTTGTTAGATCATAAGGTGACATTTCTATCTTTACCTTGTCTCCGGTGAGAATTTTTATGTAATGCATTCTCATTTTTCCGGAAATATGGGCAATTATTTTATGACCATTCTCAAGCTCAACTCGAAACATTGCGTTCCCTAAAGCCTCAATTATTATGCCATCTTGTTCTATAGCTTTTTGCTTTGCCATTAATTCACGAATTTTTATTTAACACTTCTTCAATAAACTCAAAAGAGGATAAAATGTCTGCCTTTCCATTTCTAATTGCAATTGTATGTTCAAAATGCGCAGAATTTTTTTTGTCTTTTGTAGCCATAGTCCAACCATCTTCTAACTGAACTATTTCACGAGTTCCCATATTAATCATTGGTTCAATTGCAATTACAAGTCCTGAATGCAGTTTAATGCCTTGTCCTCTTTTTCCATAATTCGGAACCTGAGGTTCTTCGTGCAACTTTCTGCCTATTCCGTGTCCAACCATTTCTCGAACTATCGAATAGCCTTCTTTTGTTACATGTTCTTGAATTGCATAGCTTACATCGCCTAGTCGTTTGCCTACTACAGCGTTTTCTATTCCTTTATACAACGATTCTTTTGTTACTCGCAAAAGTTTCTGGTTTTGAATACTTATTTGCCCTATTCCGTAAGTATAGGCTGAATCGCCATAAAAGCCATTCAATATTGTGCCGCAATCAACTGACACAATGTCCCCTTCACGAAGTTCGCGCTTTGAGGGTAAACCATGAACAACTTGCTCGTTTATTGAAATACATAAAGTATTAGGAAAGCCTCCATAATTTAAAAATCCTGGAATGCCTCCATTATCACGAATAAATTCTTCAGCAATTTTGTCGAGTTTAATTGTAGAAACACCCGGCTTCATAAGCTTTGCTACTTCGCCGTGTGTTCTAGCAACTAACATATTGCTCAATCTAAGCAATTCTATTTCATCATCTGTCTTATAAAAAATCATTCTTTAGTGTCCGCTTATTTTAGTTAAATAACAGATGCACCTGAACCTGAACGTCCTTTTATTCTTCCTGATTTCATAAGACCATCATAATGGCGCATTAATAAATGACTTTCGATTTGTTGTAATGTATCAAGCACTACTCCTACTAAAATCAATAATGATGTTCCTCCAAAAAACTGAGCAAAAGCACTATTTACATTTGCCATTTGAGCAAATGCAGGCAATATTGCTACAAAAGCTAGGAATATAGAACCGGGTAGTGTGATGCGAGACATTACGGTATCAAGAAATTCAACAGTTTTCTTTCCTGGTTTAACTCCAGGTATAAATCCGCCGTTTTTCTTCATATCTTCAGCCATTTGTGTAGGGTTTACAGTAATTGCAGTATAAAAATATGTAAACGCAATTACAAGTATTGCAAAGGTGAAATTATACCAAAATCCAGTGAAATCAGAAAATGCAGCACCTATCGAACTTAACGCAGAAGCGTCAAAACTCGAAAACATCATAGGGATAAACATCAAGGCTTGAGCAAAGATAATTGGCATAACACCAGCAGCATTCACTTTTAAAGGAATGTATTGTCTTACTCCACCGTATTGTTTGTTTCCTACTATTCTTTTAGCATATTGCACAGGAATTCGTCTAGTACCTTGTACAAGCAGAATAACAGCTGTAAAGATAAAAAACAAAATGGCAATTTCAACCAAAAACATAACAAGTCCTCCACCCGATTGCTCTAAACGAGAAGCAAATTCACCAAATATAGCAAAAGGAAGTCGAGCAATGATACCAATCATAATGATAAGTGAAATACCGTTTCCTATACCTTTGTCGGTAATTTTTTCGCCAAGCCACATTACAAACATAGTTCCTGCTACCAAAATCAAGATAGATTCAAGCATAAAGAATGTGTGTCCTAGTTTAATAGCTCCTTCTGGCAATTGAGAGGTAAGCGTAATGATATATCCCGGGGCTTGTCCAGCAGTAATAAGAACAGTCAAATAACGAGTTATTTGGTTCAATTTCTTTCTACCACTTTCACCTTCTTTTTGTAATCTTTGAAAATAAGGCATTGCCATGCCTAAAAGCTGAATTACGATAGAAGCCGAAATATAAGGCATGATTCCAAGTGCAAAAATAGAAGCATTACCAAATGCACCTCCTGAAAACATATTCAAAAGACCTAGCAATCCATCTTTGGTGGAATCTTGAAAAGCAGCTAATCCATCGGGGTCTATACCTGGCAATACAATTTGTGCACCAAGTCTGTAAATTAGCAAAAAACCTAAGGTAGTGAGGATTCGTGATTTCAAATCCTCAATCTTCCAAATGTTTTTAATTGTTTCTATAAAACCTTTCATTATTTATAATTTTATTGCTTTACCATTAACAGCTTCAATTAGTTCGACAGCTTTCTTAGAGAAAGAATGAGCTGTAACATCTAATTTTATGGTCAAAACACCATTAGCCAAGATTTTAACTAATTCATTTTTATTAATCAATCCATGTTCTCTTAAAACATCTTGGTTGATTTCGCTTAGTTTATTTTTCTCAGCAAGCTCTTGTAATGTGCTAATATTAATGGCTTTATATTCTACTCTGTTGATGTTTCTAAAACCAAATTTTGGAACACGTCTTTGCAAAGGCATTTGACCTCCTTCAAAACCGATTTTCTTAGAATATCCTGAGCGAGATTTTGCTCCTTTGTGCCCTCTTGTAGAGGTACCGCCTTTACCAGAACCTTGACCTCTACCGATACGTTTGCGGGCTTTGGTCGAACCTTTTGCGGGTGTTAAATTACTTAAATCCATATCTCAAAAAAAATATATCTTAAATTTCTTCTACAACAACTAAATGTTGTACTTTACTAATCATACCTAAAATTTGAGGAGTAGCTTCCTGTTCAGAAACAGAGCTTACTTTACCTAAGCCGAGTGCTTGTAAAGTTCTTTTTTGGCGCAATGTACTCCCTATTTTACTTCTTGTTTGTTTTACTCTAACTTTCATATCTAGAATTATTTTGGGGAATTAACCATGAAAAACTTTATCAACTGAAATGTTTCTGTGTACAGCAACAGTTCTTGGATCGCGTAAATTAACTAATGCTTCAAAAGTAGCTTTCACTAAGTTGTGAGGGTTAGATGAACCTTTTGATTTTGCAAGAACGTCGGTAATACCTACGCTTTCCAAAACAGCACGCATTGCACCTCCGGCTTTTACGCCAGTACCGTGTGAAGCAGGAATGATAAGTACTCTTGCGCCACCATATTTAGCAACTTGTTCGTGAGGGATAGTGCCTTTAAAAATAGGAACTTTTATTAAGTTTTTCTTAGCATCTTCCACACCTTTGGCAATAGCAGTAGTTACCTCGCTTGCTTTTCCTAAACCGTATCCTACGATACCGTTTTCGTCACCAACTACAACTATAGCAGAGAAACTAAATGTACGTCCACCTTTTGTTACTTTTGTAACGCGATTTATAGCTACAAGTCTGTCTTTTAGCTCTAATTCGCTTGTTTTAACTCTTTTTATACTTGCTGACATAGTTTATTAGAATTTAAGTCCTCCTTCTCTGGCTGAATCTGCTAAGCTCTTCACTCTTCCGTGGTATAAAAAGCCACCTCTGTCAAAAATTACGTCAGCAATACCTTTTTCTAACGCTTTTTTTGCTATAAGTTCACCAACCAATTTAGCTTGTTCAACTTTGTTAATATCTTTTTTATCTGAAATTTCTTTGCTTAATGAAGAAGCAGATGCTAAAGTAATACCATTTAAATCATCAATTACTTGAGCAAAAATATGTTTATTACTTCTGAACACAGAAAGTCTTGGTGTTTCAGCAGTTCCTTTGACATTTTTTCTGATTCCTCTTCGAATTTTCAATCGTCTGTCTTGCTTTTCTAAAGCCATAATTCAAAAAATTTTTAAAATTATACTGCTGCCGATTTTCCGGCTTTTCTTCTTAATTGTTCATCAACGAACTTGATACCTTTACCTTTGTAAGGTTCTGGTGGACGCATTGCACGTATTTTGGCGGCAACCATTCCTAACAATTGTTTGTCATGGCTTTTCAAAACTACGATTGGGTTTTTTCTTTTTTCGGTAGTTGCCTCTAATTTAATTTCAGAGGGTATTTCGATAGCTATATTGTGAGAATATCCTAATGACATTTCGAGAATTTGTCCTTTAGCTTCGGCTCTGTAACCTACTCCAACAAATTCTTGTTTGGTTTCGAAACCTTTAGAAACTCCTTCCACCATGTTAGCAATTAAAGCGCGATAAAGACCATGCATGGCTCTATGTCTTTTTTGATCGGTAGGACGTGAAACGACAATGTTGTTATTCTCGATTTCTATTGTAATATCTTTATCTACTTTCTGTTTTAGCTCACCAAGCTTTCCCTTAACGGTTACTTCATTATTATTTAAACTAACGGTAACTCCGGCGGGTATGCTTATAGGTAATTTTCCAATTCTTGACATTGTAAACTCCTTTTTTTAATATACATAACATAAAACTTCGCCACCGATATTTAAGTTTCGCGCTTCTTTATTTGTCATTACACCTTGCGATGTAGTAAGAATTGCAATACCTAATCCGTTGATAACCCTCGGAAGCTCTTTTGACCCGGCGTATTTTCTTAGCCCCGGTTTACTAATTCTTTCAATTTTTTTTATTGCAGGCACCTTAGTTTGTGGATGGTATTTTAAGGCTATTTTAATGTTGCCTTGTTTTCCATCATCTTCAAATTTGTAACTTAAGATGTATCCTTTTTCGTGCAATATTTTTGTCATTTCACGCTTCAAGTTAGAGCCGGGTATTTCTACCACTCTTTTTTTTGCCATCACGGCATTTCTTACACGCGTTAAAAAATCTGCTATTGGATCTGTCATTTTTAAATTTGTTTGAGTTTCGATTAAAATAATCGTACTTTCAATTAAACATTATTTTTTACCAGCTGGCTTTTTTTACACCAGGTATTAAGCCTTTTGAGGCCATTTCTCTAAAAGATATTCTACTGATTCCGAATTGACGAATGTATCCTCTTGGTCTTCCAGTAAGTTTGCAGCGGTTGTGCATTCTAATTGGGTTTGAATTTTTAGGAAGTTTTTGTAAACCTTCTGAATCGTTTTCAGCTTTTAATTTTGCTCTTTTTTCGGCGTACTTTTCAACAAGTTTTTGACGCTTTACTTCACGAGCTTTCATTGATTCTTTAGCCATTTCTTAAGATTGTTTTTTATTTTTGAATGGTACTCCAAATTCTCTTAACAATGCATAACCTTCTTCATCAGTTTTAGCCGATGTAACAAAAGTTATATTCATACCTGTAATTTTGTCGATTTTGTCGATGTCAATTTCAGGGAAAATAATTTGCTCGGTTATACCCAATGTGTAATTGCCTTTTCCATCAAATTTAAACGCAACGCCTTTGAAGTCGCGAACACGTGGTAAAGAAACAGAAATAAGACGCTCTAAGAATTCATACATAGTATTTTTACGTAATGTAACTCTTGCGCCAATAGGCATTTTTCTACGAAGTTTGAAGTTTGAGATATCTTTCTTCGACATAGTTTTTACAGCTTTTTGACCGGCTATATTAGAGAGTTCTTCTACGGCTATGTCAAGAAGTTTTTTGTCGGCAATTGCTCTACCCAAACCTTGGTTAAGAACAATTTTCTCTAAAGTAGGAACTTGCATAACGCTTTTGTAAGCGAATTCCTCTTTCAGTTTTGGTACAATTTCTTGTTTGTACTTTCGCTTTAAATTTGGCGTGTACTCCATTATTTAATCTCCTCTTTTGATTTTTTTGCGTAACGCACTAATTTATTATTGGCATTAAGCCTTCTTCCTACTCTGGTAGGTTTTCCTTTAGATGGGTCTAAAAGCATCAAATTAGAAATATGCACAGATGCTTCTTTTTTGATAATTCCTCCATCAGGATATTGTGCATTTGGTTTAGTGTGTTTCGACATTAAGTTTACACCTTCTACCAATGCGCGGTTTGTTTCCACATAAATTTTAAGAACTTTTCCTTCTTGTCCTTTATATTCTCCACGCATCACTTGCACAGTATCGCCCTTTTTAATTTTTAATTTTTTCTGCATCGAAATAATCTTTAAAATTATAATACTTCAGGGGCGAGAGATACAATTTTCATGTATTTGTCTCTCAATTCGCGAGCAACAGGACCAAAAATACGAGTTCCTCTTATTTCGTCTGCTGCATTAAGTAATACTACTGCGTTGTCGTCAAAGCTAATGTACGAACCGTCTTGTCTTCTTACTTGCTTTTTAGTTCTTACAACAACAGCTTTTGTAACAGAGCCTTTTTTTACTCCGCTCGAAGGGATTACACTTTTAACAGCTACAACGATTTTGTCGCCCACTGATGCATATCTTCTTTTAGTACCTCCAAGTACTCTAATGCAAAGTACTTCTTTGGCACCACTGTTATCAGCTACTGCTAATCTCGATTCTTGTTGTATCATTTTTATTTAGCCCTTTCTATAATTTCAACTAATCTCCAATTCTTCCTTTTACTTAAAGGTCGAGTTTCCATTATTCTCACGGTGTCGCCCTCGTTGCAAGTATTTTGTTCGTCGTGAGCAATAAACTTAGTTGTTTTTTTCACAAATTTTCCGTACTTTGGGTGCTTTTCTTTTCTATGCACTGCCACAGTAATGGATTTTTGCATTTTCGTGCTCACAACTACACCAATACGCTCTTTTCTCAAGTTTCTAGTTGTATCTTCCATAACTCTATTCTCCTTTCATGTTTCTTTTGTGCAATTCTGTCATCAATCTTGCTATTAAACGACGAGCTTCCTTAATTTTGTTAGGATTGTCTAAGGGAGTTATTGCATGGTTTAACTTCAACTTGCTAAGATGCGCTTTTGTATCTTCAATTTTGTCAAACAAATCGTTTGTTGAAAGTTCTACTATTTCTGAATTCTTCATCGTTTATTTTTTAAGATTCAATGTAATCACGTCTTACAATAAATTTACAAGCTATTGGCAATTTTTGAGCAGCCAATCTTAAAGCTTCTTTGGCAATTTCGAACGGAACACCTTCGGCTTCAAATAAAATTCGTCCGGGAGTAACTCTAGCAACGAATAACTCTGGAGCTCCTTTACCTTTACCCATCCTTACTTCAGCCGGCTTTTTAGTAATCGGCTTGTCTGGAAATATACGAATCCAAATTTGTCCTTCACGTTTCATGTGGCGTGTAACTGCCTGACGAGCAGCCTCTATTTGCCTACCTGTGATCCAGGTTTGCTCAAGAGCCTTAATTCCGAAAGAACCGAAAGCCAATTGGTTTCCTCTTCCAGCATTGCCCTTCATTTTGCCTTTTTGCTGCTTCCTGAATTTAGTCTTTTTCGGTTGTAACATTTTAATTAGTTTTTTTTATTGCCTATTTTCTTTTTCTTCTTGGACCTTTGTTGCTAGGAGCACTAGCTTTTTGTTGTTGTTTTTTCAACCCAATATTTGGCGAAAGGTCACGTTTACCATAAACCTCACCTTTGCAAATCCAAACTTTGATACCAATAAGTCCAACTTTTGTAAGTGCTTCGGCAACAGAATAATCAATATCAGCTCTAAG
>DZBP01000126.1 GCA_022729915.1 Draconibacterium orientale
TTCTTAGTGTTCTTTGTGGTAAAATACTGATTTTCAATTTGCAACAAGTCTAATAGAATGTAACGATTGAATTTGTAAATCTATCAAAAAAAAAACGAAAATGCAAGTTAATAATTTTTGTCAATTTTTCCAAATAACTATGCTTGCTTTTTTTATTAGTATTTCGGTTAAAATTTTAATAAAATAAATTGCTATTCAAAATTATCAAAACTTTAAATCAATTTAAAATGCTAGATAACAAGCAACAAAACACTCTAAATCTTAACAAAAGTAAAGCAAAACTACAACTCCTTAATATAAGTATTTTTAAAAGAATCTGTTACATGTATAGTAATTTTAGAATTCGGATTTACTGGTTTTGCCTTAAAAAGATGATGCGTTACACCTGCACTTAACCACGAATACTTTTTATTCATGCCGGGTTGATACTGTTTATTTGCATCAGGGTCAACGCCCCAATATTGAGTCATTTCGCCTTTTAGTACACCATCTTCAAGCCATTCTACTTTCCAAGCAGCATCGTAATTAAATACATTTGCAATAAAATATTCGGCATTATTCTCATCTATTCCAACTGCATAAAGTTTAAATTGCTCCGATTTATCAAAACCAACTCCTTTAAAATACCATGATACTTTATCATTATCAATCATATAAACAGTATAACCTCTAGGGGTACCATCAACACAAATATCGCCTTGCCACCAAGCAGCACTTGCAGCGGCATGAACATGTTCCAAAATATTTTCAGCTATTTTTTTATTCCATTGAGTGTGGCTGTGTCCTGCCAAAATATGTGTATTGAAAGGTTCCAAAATTTTAAACAATGCCGAACGGTTCATCACCGAATTAGCCATAATGTATCTAAAATCACTATTTTCTTCCGATTCACCATAAAAAGTAGGGATATGAAGCGACAAAATTACTGTACTTCCTTGTTTTATTCTTTTCAAATCTTGTTCTAACCACGAAAGTTGGTTTTCATCAATATAACCAATATATCGATACGAATAACCATAGTAAAATATATCTTTTAATACTACATAATGCACATTTCCAATATTATACGAATAATGCGAAGGTCCCATTTTGGTAGTAAAAGTTTGGTCAGACAATTCATCAGAACGCTCATTGTAATCCATATCGTGATTGCCAATAACTTGATAAAAAGGCACTTGTATCTTTGCTATTGCTTTTTTATAATCCTCTAAAAGATTTAACCTATCAAAAACATTATCGCCTAAGCTAATAGCAAAAACGGGTTGATTTTGAGGTAAAGACTCTATCGTTCTATTAACATCAACAATAACACTTTCTAACATTCCAAGCTCTTCCAAATCAATAACTTGAGGGTCAGCCCAAGCAATTAAAGTATGCTTTTGTTGAGAATATTGCGCTTTTGTAAGCTCAAAATTAACAGTTTGTACTTTGTTTGAAGCTTGAATAAAAGAATAAAAAACAGGAATGCCATCTACAATTGGCGAATTGTAACCAGATGGTAATGAGTAATATACATGCTTACTTTTAGGTGAAGCAAGTAATTTATAATTACCTTTAGAGTCTGTTTCGACTATCGAAAAACCGTCTGATACAGCTACGCCAGCCAATCCTTTGCCTTGGCTCTGAATTTTTCCTTTTATGCTCAATTGCTTGGGTTGTGCAAAAAGTACATTTACAATTAACAGAACGCTAATTATCTGAATTATAGTTAATTTAATATATCTCATTACTTTTTTTTTGAAAAAAATATCACTAATTTATAAAATATTGGTAAAAAAATTATGTATTGTAAGTAGTCAGCCAAATTAAATTGTATGTTTCATTTTGCCAAGTGCTTAACATTTATTTGATTACAAAAAAGTTTGCTCAAATTTAAAATAGCACTGGTGCTTAAATTATTTGCCTTACATTTTTCACAAAAAAAAAATACAATATATGCCAAAAATACAATTTTAAACTAAGAATTCAAAATTTTTAGAAAGAAAACTATTTAATGAAAAAAAATAAACTCTTTCACAAACTCTGACAAAAATCATATTTCAATATGTTATAAATCATTTTGTATTCTCATTTTATTTTATAATTTTATAAAAAATTTCAAAAACTAAACCTTTTTACTAACTAAAGCAAAAATATACTTTGCTTACTACAAAAATATCTTTAAGTACCTGATTAATAAACGTTCTAACTTTGCAAAACTGTTATTAATTAAAAAATTCGTAATACGATTTGTTGTGGTAACATAAAAAAAACAAAATTTATTTTCAAAAATTTTGTTTTAATAAAAATATCAAACTACAAATAAATCAATAGAATTATTAAAAGATATTTTGTTTGTTTTTCAGATTGCATTTTTGCTTAAAATATTTTAAAAATATATGGCTGAAGTAAATGAATTAGTAAAATCACTTTCTCATAAACATGGAAAAGAGCGCGGTAGCTTATTGCCTATTTTACAAGGCATTACCGAAGTAGAAAAAAGCCTATCGGCTGAAATAATGATTGAAGTAGCGCGAGAATTGAATATTTCTACTGCCGAAGTTTATGGCACTGCTTCGTTTTATTCCTTTCTTGACACCGAACCCCGTGGCGAATTTGTTATAAGAGTATGTAAAACAATTAGTTGCGACATGAAAGGAAAACGGCAAATAGTAAAAACGCTCGAAGATTTACTTAAAATCAAAGTTGGAGAAACTACTCATAACAAAAAATTTACTCTTTTAGAAACCAATTGCTTAGGTTGGTGTCATAAAGCTCCTGCTATGCTTATTAATGATGAGGTTTATACCGATTTGGACGACAATAAAGTAAAAAAAATCATTAGAAAATACCGAAGTAAATAATTTGAATGTATTCTAATGAAGAAATTATTATTCAACAAACTTACGTTGAATTTGAAAATTAAGGTCTAAGACCTATTTTATCCGAAACTTCTTAGCTATTAATTAGCGACTTACGTTAATAAAAAGCGGAAGAACTTTTGTAAGAGTACTTAGTAATAGTCTGAATTTTAAAAAAGATAAAAATATGCCAAACGATAGTTTAAAAAGAGTAGATTTCATTTTCGATAAAGATTACAATTGTAAAGAAGTATTATACGATGCTTTCAAATTGACAAGAGATGAAATAATAGAAGAAATTATTAAATCGGGCTTACGTGGACGCGGAGGAGCTGGATTTTATACTGGCGTGAAGTGGAAATACGCCAGAGAAGAACTAGCCGACGAAAAGGTAGTAATTTGTAATGCCGACGAAGGAGAACCCGGAACATTCAAAGATAGAGCTATTTTAGAGGAAGTGCCCAGCAAAGTTCTTGCAGGAATGGCTCTTTGTGGCAAAGTAATTGGCGCAAAAAAAGGATATATCTATTTACGAGGCGAATACAATTATTTAAAGCCAAAATTAGAACAAGAAATAAATAAATTTACAGATATTTTACACAGCGAGTTAAATTTTGATTTTAATATCAAAATTTTTTCAGGAGCAGGAGCTTATGTTTGTGGCGAAGAAACAGCTTTACTCAATTCAATGGAAGGATTAAGAGGCGAGCCCAGAAATAAACCACCTTATCCAACTCACTCTGGACTTTTTGGAAAACCAACTGTAGTAAATAATGTAGAAACATTGGTATATGCAGTTATGGTTTTCAAAATTGGAGCCGAAAAATTCAAAAACATAGGAATTCAAGGTTCAAGTGGGTCTAAACTGTTCTCTGTTTCGGGTGATACTCCCAAAAGTGGCATTTACGAACTCGAATTTGGTATGAAAGTATCCGATTTTGTGAACGAATTTGGTGACGGCGATGCCAAAGCTGTTCAAGTAGGTGGAGCTTCGGGTTTTTGCGTACCTCGAAAAGCCTTTGACAAAACCACTATCGGATACCAAGGTAAATTAAAAGGAAATTCCTTACCCACAGGAGGTTCTATGATGATTTTCAACTCTTCGCGCTCAATGTACAACGTACTACACAACTACCTCGAATTTTTTGTAGAAGAATCATGCGGACAGTGTGTACCTTGCCGAATTGGAACTCAACAACTTTTAAAAGGAATAGAAGCCATTAAAAAAGGAAAAAAATCATCGGAATACTTAGAAAACTTGCTTGCTTTATCAGAAACCATGCGGCTTACCTCTAAATGCGGTTTAGGACAATCGGTTGGAAATTCGTTCTCGTCGATAGTTGAAAATTTCAAAGAAGAAATGATTTATTAATAGTTGTTAATTATTAAATTTTAATCATTTATGAATTTTTTAATTTAAAAAAAATGAAAGATAAAAATAAAAATATAGCCGAAGAAATGGTGAAATTAACCATTGACGGAATGGAAATAAGTGTAAAAAAAGGAACGTCTATTTTACATGCAGCCAAACAATTAGGTATTTATATTCCTACTTTATGCCATCACGAAGATTTGTGTGTAGCTGGAAATTGTAGAGTTTGTGTAGTAGATGTTGAAGGTTGGAATACGCTCACTGCTTCATGCGCCACGCCAGCTATTGATGGGATAAATGTAAAAACATTGACACCAAAAGTACGAAAAGCTCGCAAAGACATTATAGCATTGTTGGTTTCCGAACACAATACACAATGTACAACTTGTTACCGAAGTACAAATTGTGAATTACAAACCTTGTCGTCAGAGTATAATATTGACAATGAGCGATATATTAGTGTTTTGAAAAAAGATGTAGAAATAGATAAATCGTCGTGGGCTGTGGAAATTGACCCAAGCAAATGTATTCGATGCCAACGATGCGTTCGAACTTGCTCTCAATTACAGCATGTTAACGCACTCACAGTTGCCGGAAAAGGAAAAGAAATGCGCATAACTACTTTCATGGATTTACCTCTAAATGACGTAGTTTGCACCAATTGCGGACAATGTATCATTCACTGTCCAACAGGTGCACTTACCGAACGCCGTTATTTTGACGATATTTGGAATGCCATTGGCGACCCAGAAAAACACGTTGTAATCAACACCGCACCATCGGTTCGTGTAGCTTTGGGAGAAATGCTCGGTTTCCCAGTAGGAACAAGGGTTACAGGCAAAATGGTTACAGCTTTGAAAAAAATTGGATTCGATGCTGTACTCGATACCGATTTTGCAGCCGACCTTACTATCATGGAAGAAGGCTTTGAATTACTACATCGTTTGAAACGAAAATTTGTTGATTTTGAAGATGTTGCACTTCCTATGATTACATCATGCTCGCCGGGTTGGGTTAAATATATCGAGCACATGTATCCAAACCATTTGATGCACTTGTCATCGTGCAAATCGCCACAGCAAATGTTTGGAGCGTTGGCAAAAACATATTATGCCGACAAAAAAGGAATTGACCCTGCAACCATAGTAAGTGTAGCAGGAATGCCTTGTGCTGCAAAGAAATTTGAAGCCAATCGCCCCGAAATGAACGATAGTGGTTTTCAAGATGTTGATGCCGGACTAACTACACGTGAAATTGGTTACATGATTAAGCAAAGCGGAATGGATTTTCTATCCTTAGAAGATTCTGAATATGATAGTATTATGGGCGAATCATCGGGAGCTGCCGTAATTTTTGGAGCAACCGGAGGTGTAATGGAAGCTGCATTACGAACTGTTTATGAGGTAGTTACTGGTAGGGAAATTCCATTTAAAAATTTAGCGATAACTCCTGCACGTGGATTGGAAGGTGTAAAAGAAGCTTCAATAATTATAGAAAACACAACTCCCGAATATAAATTTTTGGAAGGAGTAGAAGTAAAAGTAGCCATAGCTCACGGCTTAAAAAATGCACGAACTATTATGGAACAGATAGTTGCAGGCAAATCGCCTTATATTTTTGTTGAAATAATGGCTTGTCCGGGCGGCTGTATTGGTGGTGGAGGTCAACCAATTCCTACAAACGACGAAATCAGACGCAAACGAATTGAAGCAATTTATGCCGAAGACGAAGGTATGAAAATACGAAAATCGCATGAAGTAGAAGAAATAAAGCAAATTTATCGCGAATTTTTAAAAGAACCTCTTGGTCATAAATCACATCACTTACTTCACACAAAATACAGAAAACGCAATAGATATTAGCACAATTTGATTATAAATATGCTGGTTAAAACGATTAACTCAATATGATAATCTAAATGCAAAACTATTAAAATGTATTTTTTTGAAAATAAGTAATTTAAACATGCAAGTTCCTTCTTGCATGTTTTTTTGTTCATTTAATAAACTGAATTTCATTCATTTTCATTATTCAGATTAAATAATTTATTTATATTGATTCTAAATATTTAGTCGGAGAAATGAAATATCAAGCTAAAACCATTTTTTTTGATATAAAGATAGTATTTTTGCGTACAATTTTTTTTTTGAAAATCTTAGAAAAATTATAGTTTTCATTGAACTAAAAAAAATGAGTAATAAAATAATTGAACATAGTGGTACAATTAAAGAAAAAGATGGTAACAAACTACTTATAAGCATAATACCGGAATCATCGTGTGTTTCGTGCAGTGTAAAAGGAAGTTGCTCTACTGCTTCGAATGAAGAGAAAATTGTTGAAATTTTCGATGCCACAAGCAATTACCAAATTGGAGAACAAGTTGAAGTATTTTATTCACAAGAATTAGGATTTCAAGCATTGTTTTTGGGGTATATTTTTCCATTTTTGCTGCTCATGTTTGCCCTTATTGCTACTTTTAGCCTTACTAATAGCGAAGGTTTAGCTGGTATTATTTCCTTAGTAAGTTTATTTCCTTACTATTTACTTCTCTATTTTTTTCGAAGTAAACTTAAAAAGAAATTCTCCTTTCATTTAAAACAAAAAAACAAAATTCAAGATATTGATTTTTTCAAACAAATTAAATTATAAAACATTGAACAATTTAATTTGAGAAATTATAACAAAACAATAAAAAAATGACAGATATTGTAATTTATACAATGATAACCATTACAAGTATAGGAGTAATATCGGCTATCATTTTATATTTTGTGGCTCAAAAATTTAAAGTAATCGAAGATCCACGCATCGATTTAGTAGAAGGAGCTTTGCCAAGCGCAAACTGCGGAGGTTGCGGTTTGCCGGGCTGTCGTCCTTTTGCCGAGGCTTGTGTGAAAGCAGATAATTTAGACAATTTATTTTGTCCCGTTGGTGGAAATGATGTAATGGCTTCGGTGGGCAAAATACTTGGAAAAGAAGTACTTGCAGTTGATTCAAAAGTAGCTGTAATCCGATGCAGTGGTTCGCCACAATATCGTAAATCGACAAGTATTTTTGATGTTGCACAAGGAGCAAAACTGAGTTGCGTTATGGAACATTCGCTTTATGGCGGGCATACAGACTGCACTTACGGCTGTTTAGGAGGTGGAGATTGTGTTGAAGTATGCAAATTCGATGCTATTCATATAAACCCAATTACTCAACTTCCCGAAGTAATCGACGAAAAATGCACCGCCTGCAATGCCTGCGTTGTTGCATGCCCAAAAGACATTATCGAACTTAGAACTCGCAACAAAAAAGACCGAAAAATTTTCGTTTCGTGTGTGAACATGGACAAAGGTGTATCGGCTAAAAAAGCTTGCGATGTGGCTTGCATAGCCTGCAACAAATGCTTTAAAGTTTGCCCGCACAATGCGATTACTGTTTCAAACAATCTAGCATTTATTGACTCCGATGCCTGCAAACTTTGCCGCAAATGTGTTTCGGAATGTCCAACCAATGCCATTTTAGAAATCGGTTTTCCCGAAAGGAAAATAAAAGTGGAAACGGAGAAAAAGGAGACGGATTTAAATACAATTAATATAACAAAACAAGATTCAGAAATATAGAATACGATTATTCTATATGAAAAATATATTTAAGGTATAAAGAAGTTAATGAATTTTACAATAGCTTTGAATACAAAGAAAACTCATCAAAAATGTTAAAAACATTCTCAAAAGGCGGCATTCACCCACCAGATAACAAACTTTCGGCTGAAAAAGCCATTGAAGTTTTGCCACCTCCCGAAATGGTTAGCATACCCATTTCGCAACACATTGGCGCGCCGGCTAAGGTAGTTGTGAAAAAAAATGACAAAGTAAAGGTAGGACAAATTATTGCCGAAAGTGGCGGTTTTGTTTCTGCCAATATTCACTCTTCGGTTTCGGGCACAGTACAGAAAATTGAAGAGGCTTTTGATGCAAGTGGCTATAAACGTATGGCTGTCAGCATAAAAGTAGAAGGCGATGAGTGGCTCGAAACCATTGACCGAAGCCACGAAATAGTACACGAATGTTTACTTTCAGCGGAAGAAATTATTGCCAAAATAACTACTGCCGGAATAGTAGGCTTGGGTGGTGCTACTTTTCCTACTCAAGTTAAATTGATGGTTCCCATAGGAATGACTGCTGAAGTGTTAGTTATCAACGGAGTAGAATGCGAACCGTATTTGACTGCCGACGATAGATTAATGTTGGAAAAAGGCGAGGAAATTTTAATAGGCGTTTCTATTTTAATGAAAGCTTTAAAAGTAAATAAAGCGATTGTTGGAATTGAAAATAACAAACTTTTGGCAATTGCGAACATGGAAAAACTTGCAAAAAAATTTCAAGGCATTTCCATTCAACCACTTAAAGTGTCTTATCCTCAAGGTGGTGAAAAACAATTGATTAAAGCCTGTATCAATAGAGAAGTGCCATCGGGAGGTTTGCCCATTTCGGTAGGTTCTGTGGTTCAAAATGTTGGGACAGCTTTTGCTGTTTATGAAGCCGTTCAGAAAAACAAACCACTTTTTGAACGGGTAGTTACGGTAACGGGAAAATCAGTAAAAAAACCGGCAAATTTTTTAGCAAGAATTGGCACACCGCTTACTAATTTGATAGAAGCAGCCGGAGGTTTGCCCCAAGATACCGGAAAAATAGTGAGTGGCGGACCCATGATGGGAAAAGCCTTAAAAAATGCGGAAGTGCCAATGACAAAAGGTACTTCGGGAGTTTTGATTTTACCAACAGAAGAGGCAAAACGAAAAACGGTACAAGAGTGTATTCGCTGTGCCAAATGCGTAAGTGCTTGTCCTATGGGCTTAGAGCCTTATTTAATGATGCCACTTTCGGAACGAAAAATATTCGATAAGCTTGAAAAAGAACGCGTTATGGATTGTATAGAGTGTGGCTCATGTAGTTATACTTGTCCATCGAACCGTCCTTTGCTCGATTATATTAGGCTCGGAAAAGCATCGGTAGGTGCAATTATGCGAAGTAGAAAAAAATAAT
>DZBP01000014.1 GCA_022729915.1 Draconibacterium orientale
CGGCAAAAAACTTATCATTTAAGTTATTTCCTTTATTATCAATATGTTTCCAAGCATTTGATGTTTTCACGCAAGCAACACCTTCTTTAAAATCGCCAGCATAAAAAAAGTTTTCAGAATTAATTCGATTGCCTTGAATATCAATATGAAAATAGTTATTTTGAAAATCTCTTACAGTACACAAACTTTCTTGATAATTCCCACACCAAGCATAACTACCTGAATAAATGCGATTTCCATCTATTCCAATATGAAAACAATTTCCATCAAAATTGGTAACTGCTGCTCGCTCAAAATAATAACCAAAAGTTCGCTTGTAACGCTGAGAATAAATTTCATTATGCTGATTGTCAATATGATACCAACCAGTTTCATCTTCCACAGCAGCAATATCGTTATGAAAATTAAGAATGGTTTTAAAATTCTTTTCGCTCTTTTTGTCAGATTTTGGTACTAAAAAAGTACCACAACGTGATATAATAATTCTCTCGTTCGACATTTATTTCTTATAAAAAATTAAAATATTTTGCAAATTGTTTAGTTTTATCATTTCTAAAAAAATAAAACTCTGATTCTCAACTAGTTTAATATATTCACCTATTTCCCTTTCTCTTCCGCTTGTCATCAATTTCATATTCAAATTAAGTAAAGCAAACGATGAATCTTCTTTATCTACGTAATTTTCAATTAAATACAATTTTCCATTTGAAGGCAAAGCTTCGTAGCAATTTTTTAGAATTAAACTTGCTTCTTCGTCATTCCAATCGTGAATTACTCGGCTCAAAATCAAAGCATCAGCAATTTTTGGTATCATAACAAAAAAATCACCAATTACTTTTTCAAAAACAGACTCCTCAATTAAATCAATAACTTCTTCTTTATCAAACAAATAACACTTAATTTGCGGAAATTTTTGAGCAATAATAGAAACCAACGCACCTAAACCTCCGCCAATATCCATAATAGCTTGATGGTTAGAGAAGTCAATAAATTCAGGCAGTTTTTCATAATCGTCGCGAGCATATTCATACATAGCTTTGTGATAGATTTTCAGCTCATTAGGATTATTTTCGATGTACGAAAAATAATTCTCGTCGCCTTGCATTTCAAAATAGGATTTTCCAACTTTAAGCGAAAAACTTAAATTCTGCCAAGCACACAAATGTTCTTCTGCCCACAAAATACAAGAATATTTTAAGCTTTTAGGGTGATTTTCGGTCAAAATTGTTCCATTTTCGGTCAGTTTTATTTCATTTTCATAATTTATAAACTGCGAATTGTGAAGTGCCTGAAGTAAAAAATGCAAAAATTCGTTGTCGAACTTACCTTTTGCAGCAAGCAAATCTAAGGAATAATTACCTTGTTCTATCAAGTCGAAAATATTCAATTCGCAAGCTGTTTTAACGGCTAAATATTCCCAATGTGCTGTAAAAAAAGATTTTAACTCCATTTTTTGAATATTAAAACTCTAAAACAAGTCCACCTAAAAACAAAATCCAATTTTCTTTCGAATAAATTTTTCCGGAAAAATGAAAATCAAAATTAGCAATTACAATGTCGTGAGTTACAAAGATTGTAATTCCCTCATTTATTGTATTTTCCTTAATAAATTGGTACAAAATCTCAAATCCATCGCGCCCACGAATACCCGGAATTTTTATGCCAGACACATAGTCATGGTACATTTTTTCGTAGCCAAATTTCAAAAAATATTCGCCGACTTCTTGTGGATTTTCAATGAAAGCTCCAGGCTCACCTAAAAGATTATTTACCTCAATATCAACACTTTGCTTATAAGCTTTTACAATTTGCTTGCCCGTTTGCACGCAACGTTTCACTGGGCTTGAAAAAACTTTATTTATCTTATAATCAATTAATTGCTCACCAAATTGGAAAGCATTTTGTTTTCCTTTGGTGTTAAGCTCTACTTCGTCGCCAAAACTGCCTTCGGGAATTTTATTACGGTCGGCATGGCGAATAAGCAATGCTATCTTTTTATTTTTTTCAAATTTATCAAGTCGTTTAAGCACCTTTTCTCCTCATTTTACAGATTTTACATAATTCAAATTGCTTGTAATTTTGTACCAAATATACATATTTTTCTGAATTTAACACTTCAATCAGTTTATTTTGTGGATAATTTCCAAAGTCGCCCAAACTATTTCTAAGCTCATCGGGAGCACAACACGGCGAAATTTTTCCGGTTGCCGAAATCCAAAGTTCCTTTTCTAAAAAAGGACATTCATAATTTTCGGGTATTTCATTTTCCGCTGATAGTTTTTCAAGCTGAAAAGGAGTGAAATTTTCTAAAACAATTTTATTGCCATTTTTGAGCCTATATTTTTCGATAGCTTCGTGAGTTTTTTCAACAAGTTCGTTCCATTTTTGCCTACTTTCGAGCGAATTTTCAAACGAAAAAGGTTTAATTTCGTCAAAATGAGTCCACAAATGATGACCTTTGATGCGGTCAATTCCTAATTTTGCTGCAAGCTTCACTATTTCAGGCAGTTCGTGCATATTGTTTTGCATAAAAGTTAGCTGAAAAGTTATGCGGCTATAAAATCCGGTTGAGGTAAAGTGCTGATTTCTATAATTTACAAACTCACGAATGTTTTGAATTTGTTGTTGAAAATCAATGCCTTGCATAATATTTTCGGCAGTTTTTGCAGTAGCTCCGTTTATAGAAATTTTGGTATCGCTCGTTACCGGAATTATCAACTTAGCCCAATCTTGAACCGTTTTTTTAGGAAAAGTTCCGTTTGTAGTTAAATTTATTTTTATTTGGTATTTTTTAGCCAACTCAAAAAACAGGTCAATATACTGATAAAGAAGAGGTTCGCCCATAGTTGAAGGAATAATTTCTTCCACTCCTAAATTTTTAGCTTCTAAAAAAATGTTTTCTATCCATTCTTTGGGCATCAAACGTCGTTTTATGCCCGTTTTTTCAAATAATTTTTGTTTAAAATCAGAAAACTCAGAATGTTCTTCGCACATAATACAATGCAAATTGCAATCTTCAGGATTTGTATCGAGCGTAATACGTTTTAAGGTATTTGAGCTTTTAATTTTATAAATCATTGATATTTAATATTATAAACTCATTTTTATAAACTAAAAATTTTCAAGTCTATTTGAAAAAATTACTATTTTAACTAAAATTTTCAAGTCTATTTGAAAAAAATACTATTTTAACTAAAATTTTCAAGTTAATTTGAAAAATAGTTAGTATATTTGTAAACTAAAATCTCACAAATATATTGAATTATGTTAGAAAATTTATACAAAAATATATCAAAATACAATTATTGGAAAAAAAAAGAATTTCACTTAGGCGTAATGCGTAGTGTGTATTTGCAGAAAATTTCCAAATTCATTGGAAATAAACTTATTAAAGTACTACTTGGGCAACGTAGAGTAGGTAAAAGCTTTATTTTAAGACAAATAATTTTTTTTCTCATCACAGAAAAAAAGGTCAATCCTAAAAATATTTTTTATCTAAGCAAAGAATTTATTGGCTTAGATGCCGTTAAAAATAGTCAAATTTTGAATGATTTATTTCTTTTGTATCAAAAAAAACTAAAAGTAACCGGAAAAATTTACATCTTTTTAGACGAAGTTCAAAACATAGCAGAATGGGAAAAGTTTGTAAACTCCTATTCACAAGATTTCACAGGCGAATATGAAATTTTTGTAACTGGCTCAAATTCAAATCTTTTATCGGGTGAACTTGCCAGTTTATTGTCTGGGCGATATGTTGAATTTATGATTTTTCCATACAATTACTCTGAGTTTTTGGAGGTTTATAAGCTAAACAACGAAAAGGAAAGCTATCTAAAATACTTAAATATAGGTGGATTGCCCGAAATTGCTAATTTTTCGGAACCCGAAATTGTCAAAAATTATATTGAGAGTTTGAAAAATACAATCATTCTCCGTGATGTTATTGAGCGGCACGCAATAAAAGATGTTTTGTTGCTCGAAAATTTGTTCAAATTTTTGTTGGCAAACATCGGAAATTTGACTTCATACACGGCAGTTGTAAAGTATTTTAAAAGCCAAAATAAGCGAACAAACTACGAAACTATCTCAAGCTATGTAAATTACATTTTGGATACTTTCACCTTTTATCAAGCCGAGCGTTTCGACTTGAAAGGCAAGCAAGTACTTTCAGGAGTTAGAAAATTTTATTTAAACGATTTGGCTTTTCGATATTATTTGCATGGTTTTAAAACCCAAGATTTTGGATATATACTTGAAAATCTTATCTATATGCAACTTATAAATCATGGATTTAAAATTTATGTCGGCAATTTGAATAACTTAGAAATTGATTTTGTAGCTGAAAAAAGTCAGCAAAAAATTTATATCCAAGTTGCTTATTTACTGCACAATAATCAAACTATCCAACGAGAATTTGGAAATTTGCAGAAAATAAACGATAACTATCCAAAAATTGTAGTCAGTTTAGATGATATTAAATTCTCTGATAATGAAGGAATTATACACATACAGGCTTGGAATTTTGAGCAATGGCTTATTGCTAATTTTTCATAATTAAAACGACATTTTCTATATGAATAGATAAATTAATTATAATTAAAATTTTCAAGTCTATTTGAAAAAATCACTATTTTAACTAAAATTTTCAAATAGACTTGAAAAATATTTTTACTAAAAATCATTTCTTCTTTTTAATATTTTTTTTGATATAATTCTGAAAATGAGAAAGTTAAAAACAATAAGCAACGGGACACCAAAATAAAATTTTGGTTTTCTAACTTTATGCCAAAAGTACAACATACCTATTCCTTCGCCAATTGCGCCGCCTATGGCTGCTTTAACTATTAATTCCTTTTCCGAAATTCGCCATTTATGGTTCTCTGCGCTGCGTTTATCTTCGCCCATCAGATTGAAAACATGAATGTTAATAAAAAATATGTAAACTAATAAAACTAAAAATAATAATCGTTTGAATAACATAACTTATTGAATTAATGATTTATAAATTGAATTAAGTATTTTACAATGTTCCTCAATGCTTGACACTTCTCCATTTTCAGAATATAAATAACCTCTTTCGCCTAATCTGCTCATTGTTTGTGGATTATCAACTGCAAATTGCATTTGTTCGTACAAGCTCACCACGTTTCTATGCTCAAAAAGCAAACCATTTACTTGATTTTGAACATATTCAGACATTCCACCAATATTTGCAGTTATTACTGGAATTTTACAAGCCTGAGCTTCGTGAATAACCAAAGGCGAATTTTCAGCCCAAATGCTCGGAACAACTATGCAATGTACTTGATTAAAGACAGTTAGAGCCAGATTATGGTTCAGATACTCGCCACAAAACTCTATTTCGTTTTGTGAACTTTCAGCCATTTTTTGCAATGCACTTGTATTTTGTCCATCGGGGCGACCAAAAATTTTTAGCTTTGCTTTGGTTTTCAACATTTTAAAGGCTTCCACTAGCAAATTAATTCCCTTTGCCGGAATATGCGTACCTATGTAGCCAAAAGTGTAACTATCTGTTAATTTGTTAGTTATAGATTTAAAATAGTGTGTAGGAAATCCATAATCGAGATAAATTACTTTTTCTTTTGGTAAGTCAAAATCGCTTACAAATCGATTCATCAAATACCTTGAAGGCGCAATGAATAAATTAATTTTTTTGGTAATTTTTCGGGTAAATTCCATACGCTTTTTTACCCAATTGGTATAATAGTTTTCACTCGTTTCGTTGGAAAAATACATCGAATAGCAATTTGATGCACATTTATTATCTTCTTGTATATCACATAGTTTGAACAAGTTTTTGCCATCAAAATTGCGTTGCAGAAATTGTCCGCGCGGGCACATAAGCCAGAAATCGTGCAAAGTGAAAACAATCGGAATTTTATTTTTGTGCAACACATCAACCATTCCTAGCGAAAGATGATTCAGATGCCCAACGTGCGCAATATCTGGTTTTATTTCAGAAATAAGCTTTTCAAATCGTTCATTTACAACATTATGATTATAAGCATCTTTGGCTCGCGCCATATTTACATACACAAAATCAACACCTTGCCGTGTTTCCTTTCTAAATCTAAAATCAGGCTGGTATTGATTTTCTTCGCGTGTAAAAACAGTAACTTTTTCTGTTTTAATCAGCTCATTAACAACACTTTGACTGTAAACCTCAGAGCCTGCATTGTACTGAGGTGGAAAACCGTGAATGATTTTTAAAATGTGCATTTCCAAAATTTTGAGTAAAAAAAGTAGCCCCAAAAATAGAAATTTTTGGGGCTTAAAAAAAAGTTGCTAGGTTTATAATATTTCTTTCAGCAAAACCAAATCAATCACTTTTTTATTCATCATAAGTTACGTCATAAGTACCATCTTCATTGAGTATTATAGTCCATATTCTGCACAAATCAGCTTGACTAAACACAATGTCAGTTTCCTCAGAAGCGTCAATGGTAATGCGAATATCAAACATACAAGTTTCGCCATATTGCTCACCTATATCCACTGTTACCTCGGAGCCATTTGTAAACATTTCTCCGAGTAAATCCTCTCCCCAGTTTGAATCTTCAGCCGGACTTAGATACAATCCATATAAATCGTAACCCGTATTGTTAGTGATACTAAACGTAAGTGCTTGGCTAAAGCCATAACTTACTGAAAGTAAAACAAAAATTAGCAATACAAATAATTTTCTTTTCATTTTTTTTATTTTTTAATAAATTTAAACATATTTTTACTTGTCTTACTTTCAATATTTAAAAAATAAATACCTGAATTTAAATTAGATACATCTATTTGATTTGTAGTTAATGCTTTTTTTTCTATAATTTTACCTGATACATCAGTCAATGTAAAATTTAAAGCATCAGTTGTATTTGCGTGAATGTTAATATAATCAACTGCAGGATTAGGTGAAATAGTCATAGCAATATTCTCAATTTTATCAATTCTTGTAGTAACTTCACCTTCCTCATTTGCTTTAACTAAATATACATCAGAATCTCCATTGTCATCTTCTTGTGAACCGGCACAAATAAAGCCATTATCAGATGTAAAAGAAAAATTATTGAAGTGTTCATCATAAGCATCTCCATAAATAACTTCGCCCAAAATATCGCCAGTTGCAGGGTCTATCAAAACTAAATAAGCATCAGTATCACCAGCGTCAAAATTAGTAACATAGCCACCTATGAAAACATCATCATTTTTATCTACATAAACACTATAGGCGTTATCATCATCACCATCATAATCAAATGTATATGAGTATAATTCTGTACTTCCATTACTCGAAATGCGAGTTAAAGCCATATCTAAATCACCATTAGTAACATCCTCTTCGGCACCAACAATCAAATAATCACCATTTTCTAAAATAATTAAATCATTAAATAATTCATCAGCAGTGGTATTTGAATAAACTATCCATTGTTGGTCTGCATTTTCATTAACTTTTATTAGCATTCCATCAATATCTCCATTCGCTTCGTCATACGAATTTCCAACCATAATAAATCCCCCATCGGTAGTTTCAATAATAACATTAAGTTCATCATTTCCATTCAATCCATAGAAAAATTCATCAACAAAAGTGCCATCATCGTCAATAAAAGCTAACCAACCATCTGTAAATCCTTCAGTTCCTTCGGTTGACGAGCCAACAGCAGCTAACCCGCCACCCTCTAATTCAGTAATGTAGTAAAAAATATCGTCATCGCCAACGACACCATAAGTCTTATTAAAAATTTCAGTTCCAGCAGAGTTAATTTTTAATAAAAAAGCCTCTGTATCGCCATTGGTTTCATCGGTAGTACTACCACAAATGATAAAATTACCATCAGAAGTTTCAGTTATCTTTTCAGCAAAATCATCTTCAACACCAACACCAACATAAATTTCACTCCAAGTTTCATTTCCATTGGCATCAAATTTTGCAACAAAAACATCATAATCTCCATTTGTATCATCAAAAACATTTCCACAAACTAAATAACCTCCTCCATCTAATTCTAAGACATCAGTAGCATCATCGCCGGTTGAAAAATCATAAGTATTTTCAAATGTAATTTGTGCATAAATGCTTACATTTAAAAGCAATGCAATAAGCAAAAAGTAAATTTTTTTCATAATTTTTAATATTTTTTGATTGGGTTTCTGTTCTAAAATTCTCAAAAGAACGAATTATTTATATATTGAAATGCAGAAAATTAAATACAATTTGTATTTACACTTCATGTGTTATTTCTTATTTTTGTATTTTTTTTGGGGTTTAACTAAAAAATTATTTATTATTGCAAGAGATTGCTGATTTTTTCATTAATTTGCCTAATTTCATCGTAGATTTTCTCCATAATATCCTGTTGTTTTAAAGAATTAATTTCAATTTCTTCAAGCAAGTTTGACGGCTGTACACTCAAAATAGCACAAATTTCCACAAAACGCTCAAGCGTAATTTTTGCTTGTCCGCGTTCAATTCGACCATAATTAACGGTATCTATATCAAGCTTTTCAGCTATGTAGTCTTGTGTGAATCCTTTCGATTGCCTTATTGCTCTTATTTTTTCGTGTACTGTCATATTTGTTAAAAATAATCTTGTGCCGCTTAAAGCGTGTGATTTAATATGATTTGGTTCCATTTGGTTTTGCAAAAATATTAGTTATTCGTTTGCTATAAAAAGCGATTTGTAATAGAAATTATGCTAAAATCGTTTATAAAATCTTTACAAATATTCACTTTCCAATAGAATAATTCAAAACCGTGCCATAAATCATACAATATTCATTATCAATAATATAAAAATAGAACTAATAATATGAATACAATAATTTTGTCATATAAGGTATTTTAAATATCATATATTTCGCATTTTAATTTATATTTGTGCGTTTAAAATTAAAAAAATGAAAAAAATAGAAACAATTTACATCTCATGGCATTTTACAACACACGGAATTGCTTATTTAAAGCACATATTATCAGCATTTTATGTAAATATTATTTCAAGTGAAAATCTAAATGCACACGACATATCGCAAGAAGAAATGAGTTTGGTTTTCGAAAATCCACGAAAAGGTTTTGTTTTTGACAAAATTTACTATCTCACTGCAAATCAAAATACTTTCGACAAACTTTCTTCACGCAGATTCGCTTATAAAAATGAGATTTTAAACGACAAGGAAATTCAAAAAAGTCAAACTTTTGAAATTTGGCAAAAAATTATGGAATCAAATTTTGAGAATTTAGACGAAGAAATAAACTTTGTACGCAAAAATTATCAGGCAAAATTTGAACTTTGGAAAAACCAAATTTGGAGAAATGTTCATCATTATACTATTGAAGACCAATTAATTTGGTGGAAAAAATACAGCAATACGCATGCAAATTATAAAAATTCAGATTTTTTTGAAGAACTAAAAACGAAAGTTGTCGATTTGCGCAATCAAATAGAAATAGCTGAAAAATTAAAGCCCATAATCGACAAATTAAAAACAAAACACCCTAATGCACAGTTTATTATAAATGCAAGTTTGGGAAGTAACGAAACACAAGTAGTCTGGCAAGTTTTCAGTGAATTAAATATTTTACCTACCCACTCGCAGCTCATTCGCAGCTACGACAATAAAATTTCTTCGCCCAACGAGCGTTTCAAACTATTTGATATTGAACAAATTCCATCAAAAATAATTTCACAAATTCAAAATTCTCTAAAATTATACAGCAAACCACCCGAAACAGCCGAACGCAAACTTGCCGAATTAAAAATGCAGCATTATTCAAAATCTGGTTTTGCCATATTAATTTTAGGTGAGCGAGGAATCGGAAAAAGCCAATTAGCTGAAAAAGTAAGAAATTCAAAAAAAAATATTACCGCTAATTGCGCATCATTTGCCGATGATACAATGGCAGAAAGTGAACTTTTCGGGTATAAAAAAGGAGCTTTTACAGGCGCAAACAGCAACAAAGACGGGCTTTTTAAAGAAGCCGAAAATGGTATTTTATTTCTCGACGAAATTCATCATTTGAGCCTACGTGTGCAAGCAAAATTGATGAAAGCCACTGGTACTGACGAAAATAATTTCATGTCAATCAGAAGATTAGGCGATAATCAAGAAATAAAACTAAAAACGACACTCATTTTTGCTTCCAACAAAAAGATTAGCGAACTCCGTAAATTACTTTTGCCCGATTTTTATGATAGAATTTCGCAGCAAGTTATTGAAATTCCGCCACTTAGACAAACTCCCAATGAGCTAGAAAATGAATTTATCGCCACTTGGCAACACATGAAATTTGAACAATTTTACCCATATAAAACTTACATTTCAACTGATAAAAATTTAATAGAATGGATTAAAACGCTGGAACTACTTGGAAATTATAGAGATTTACAAAAAATTTCTATTTTTTATAAAAATTTTCTTGATTTCAGCCGTGAAACAAAAAAATTACTTTCTGAAAAAACACCTTTTGACTTTGCAAAATCGGAGTATGAAAAATACATAGCTCAAAATTCTGATGAAAGCCAATTTGAATCCATTTTTTCAGATAAACAAACAGCAGAACAAATTGAAGATGAATTAAAAAAACAACTTGCTTCTTGGGCTATTAAACGCTTCAAAGGCGCACCTAATGCCGCAAAACATTTTCAAAAATTGGGTGGGAAAACTACATCAGAAACTCTCTATCGTTGGGAAAAAAAATAAAAAAGTTACATAAACTACTTAATTTGAACAAAAAGCACTGATTTAAAAGCTAAAAATTGCTTTTTATCAATTAAAAACAAAATTGTTTTCTAAAACTAGTAAAATTAACATTTCAATAAGTAGCATATAATTAAATAATTAACTTAGATATTTTCATTCATTAATTTTTTTTTTCAAAATTATTTGGAAAATAAATAAAAACAAAATAAATTTGACCAAATAGTTAAACTAAGTAATCAAACTAAGTAATCAAACTAAGTAATCAAACTAAATAATCAAACAAAAAGGTTAAACTACAAAATCAAATATAAATGTCAGATATTAAACAAGATACCGAAAAAAATATCCTTGCAGCAGCTAGCCGCGTTTTCATACGTAAAGGCATGGGAGGTACACGTATGCAAGAAATTGCCGACGAAGCTCAAATAAATAAATCCCTGTTGCA
The DNA here is from genome assembly GCA_022729915.1 of Draconibacterium orientale. GTDB lineage: Bacteria > Bacteroidota > Bacteroidia > Bacteroidales > JAIFNL01 > JAIFNL01. Next base: position 11,162 of record DZBP01000014.1, read on the forward strand.
CTATTATTATAGAAGTAAGCAGCTGTTATTCGAAGCTGTTTTTAAAAATACTGTGGCAGAATTTATTCTTATAATAAAAGAAATCTTTAATTCTGAGGAGGATTTAAGAATTAAAATACCCAAAATAGTACAAGTATATACTGACTATTTAAAGAAAAACCCATACATTATATCATTCATTTTGAGAGAATTACAGGCAGAACCCAAAATAATACTCAAAATAATTGAAATGGTAAATATTAAATCACTCTACTTTTTTGAGCAAATAAAAGAAAATATTTCTTCTGGCAAAATAAAACCAATAAAACCTGAAGATTTATTTGTAAATATTCTAAGTCTAACAATTTTTCCAATAGTTGCAAAGCCTATTGTCAAAGCAGCATTAATGCAAAATGACAGCGAAAAATACAATGACTTTTTAGAAGAGCGAAAAAAAACTATTTGCGAATTTATATTTTCATCAATCTACTAAAAAAAAATAATTTTAAAATTCAAAGTATATTAACTTATAATATTTTAATAAAAAATGAAAAAAATATACATTGTCCTCTTTATAAATATAATAATCTCATTTACAGCACTTTCTCAAGAAAAATTCAGCTTAACGGATTGTTATAAAATTGCAACAGAAAACTATCCACTCAACAAAAGTAAAGAGCTAAATATTAAACTCAACGAACAGAAAATTGAAAACTTAAAAACAGTTTTCCTCCCAAGTGTAAGTATCGATGCTAGAGCAAGTTATCAGTCTGATGTAATGAAAATTGGAGTAGAATTTCCTATGCTTCCACCAAGTGGACAGCCCGTTTTCCCTACTCCACCTTATCACAATGTTTATACAGAGCTCAATATTCAACAAACAATCTGGGACGGTGGCTATTCAAAACAACAAAAAATTATTGAAGAAGCTGATTTTCAAGTAGAAATTAAAAACATAGAAATAGAAGTAAATAAACTCAAAGAACAAATTCTTGAAAGTTATTTTCTAATATTAAATATGGAACAACAAAATGAAGTTATTTCACTTTCAATCAATTCATTAAAAGAACAACTAAAAGGTTTGGAATCAGCCTATAAAAATGGTACTTCCACTGAGGTAAATGTACTTCAACTCCAAGCTGAAATAGTAAAATTAGAGCAAAAACTAATTGAAATTGAATCAGGGAAAAAAATAGCTTATACTATTTTATATCAATTAATGGGTATCGAGAAAGAACAAGAGAAAGAAATTGCGCAAACAAGCATTAATTACGTCCCTAACGATAGCTTTACGCGCTATGAAAATGAATTATTTTCACTTCAAAAAACAAAAATTGAAGCTTATAGCGACTTGCTTAGCATAAATCAAAAACCCAAAGTTGGTGCTTTTGCCAAATTAGGTTATGGAAATCCGGGTCTTAATTATTTTAGTGGTGGCTGGGATACTTATTACATAGCAGGTGTAAATTTTACGTGGAAATTTTTTGATTGGAACGAGACAAATCGTAAAAAACAAATTTTCTTGATTCAAAAAGATTTAATTGATAATAAAGAGGAAACTTTTAACAAAAACATTAATACGAACATTAAAAAACAATCGGGAGAGCTTGAAAAAATTGAAAAATTAATTGAAAAAGATGATGAACTTATAAATATGAACAAAAAAATTGTAGAAAACTACAATTCACAACTCCAAAATGGAACAATTACTTCAAGTGAATACCTCAATCAGTGGAATAAAGCATTGATTGCAGAAATAACAAAAAAGATTCACGAACTTGAACTTGAAAAAGTTAAAGCCATTTTGGAATTAACAATGAACAATTTTAATTAAAATATTTTGGTAAAATAAAAAGCAATAAAATGAAAAAAAATACTGTATTATTTTTGGCAATCCTATTAGTAGGGCTATCATGTAGCTTAGAAGATGAAAAATCTGACGCTTATGGAAATTTTGAAGCTACCGAAATAATGGCATCGGCTCAAGCCGCAGGGCAATTGATTACTTTTTCGGTTGAAGAAGGTAAGGAATTATCAAAAAACGAATTAGTTGGCTTAATCGATACCAATTTATTTTCGATAAAAAAAGAACAAATTTTAGCTAAGAAAAAATCAGTTTCAACACAAACTGATAATATTTTAGCACAAATAGAAACGCTAGAAGAGCAGAAAAAAACAGTCTTAATCAATAAAGAACGCATTGAAAAACTATTCAAAGACGGAGCAGCAACTCAAAAGCAAATTGATGAGATTGAGGGTCAATTAAATGTCCTTAATAAGCAAATAAAATCGATAAAAACGCAAAATGCATCAATTTTAAGCGAATTATTTGCACTAAACAAGCAAATTGATGAGCTAGATTACTACATCTCAAAATGCAAAATCACGAACTCAATTAAAGGAATAGTTTTGACAAAATTTGCTGAAGAATCAGAGGTTGTAGCTCAAGGAATGCCACTTTATAGCATAGCAAACTTAGATGAACTCAGTCTTCGCATATATGTTGATGCCATTCAACTTTCTCATATAAAAATAGGAGATAAAGTGGAAGTTTTAATAGATAAAACAAAAGACGAAACTCAAAAATTAGAAGGAATAATTCAATGGATTTCATCACAAGCAGAATTCACTCCTAAAATTATTCAAACTAAAAATGAACGAGTTAGCCTTGTTTATGCAGTAAAAGTAAGCGTTAAAAACAATGGGTATTTAAAAATTGGGATGCCCGCAGAAGTAAATTTTATAAACAGCAAAGAGTCAAATTAATTTATATTTTTTTATCTCTAAAATATAAAATTAAATTGCTCAAAAATAAAAATAAATGGTAAAAGTTGAAAATTTAACAAAAACATACGATAAAGGAAGCATTAAAGCTCTGAAAAACATCAATTTAAGTGTTGAAAAAGGAGAACTTTTTGGCTTAATTGGTCCTGACGGCGCAGGAAAAACTAGTCTTTTTCGTATTCTTACTTCTTTACTAATTCCAGATTCAGGAACTGCCCAAATTATGAACTATGATTGTGTAAAAGACTACAAAGAAATACGAAAAATAACGGGCTATATGCCGGGTAAATTCTCTCTTTATCAAGACCTAAGCGTAGAAGAAAATCTAACGTTTTTTGCGAGTGTTTTTGGAACAAGTGTAGAGGAAAACTATTATCTAATCAAGGATATTTACACGCAAATAGAGCCATTTAAAAAGCGATTGGCTGGAAAACTTTCAGGTGGAATGAAGCAAAAATTAGCTCTTTCGTGTGCATTGATTCACAAACCTGAAATTCTGATTCTAGACGAACCTACTACCGGCGTAGATGCTGTTTCGAGAAAGGAATTTTGGGATATGCTCAAAAAATTAAAAAAAGAAGGAATTACTATTTTAGTATCAACGCCTTACATGGACGAAGCAAGTCTTTGCGATAGAATTGCATTAATACAAAATGGAGAAATACTTTCTGTAAATGAACCACAAAATATTATAAATCAATTTAATAGAAAACTGTTTGCAATTCGAGCGTCAAATATGTATCAACTCATGCAAGATTTAAAACGTTTTGAGAATTTAAATACTGTATTTCTTTTTGGACAATTTGTACATTTTACCTCAAATAACAGAGAAATTTTAGAATCTGATATCTATTCTTTTTTAGAACTTAATAATCATTCTGATATTTTTATACAAGAAATTGAACCAACAATTGAAGACTGTTTCATGGAATTTGCAAAAGTCGAAAATAGTTTTGAAAAACATTAACTATGGAAAAAGTTATTATAGTTAAAAATTTAGTGAAAAAATTTGAAAGTTTCGTCGCAAACGATAATCTCACTTTTGATGTATTTCGAGGCGAAATATTCGGTTTTTTGGGTGCTAATGGTGCGGGAAAAACCACGGCAATGAAGATTCTTTGCGGTTTATCGCAACCAACTTCTGGAGAATTATCGGTAGCAGGCTTTGATGTTTACAAACAGCAAGATAAAATCAAAGCAAATATTGGCTATATGAGTCAAAAATTTTCGCTTTATGAAGACTTGACCGTTTTTGAAAACATACAATTTTATGCAGGAATTTATGGACTAAGTAATAAAGAAATAGATGAAAGAGCTTTAAAACTGATAGAAAAACTAGGAATGCAAGCGATGAGAAAAAAGTTAGTAGCTTCATTACCATTAGGTTGGAGACAAAAACTTTCCTTTTCAATAGCAATAATTCATAAGCCACAAATTGTATTCCTAGATGAACCAACTGGTGGAGTTGACCCTATAACTAGAAGACAGTTTTGGGACTTGATATATGAAGCAGCAAACGATGGGATAACTATTTTTGTTACAACACATTACATGGACGAAGCTGAGTATTGCAACAGAGTTTCGATAATGGTAGATGGAAGAATTGAGGCTTTAGATTCACCTTTAAATCTAAAAAAACAATTCAATGCAGAAAACATGAACGATGTATTCATTCAACTTGCTCGAAAAAGTAAAAATAAAGAATAGTCATAAATATTTATTAATTAAAATAATATTTTTAAAAAATGAATAGATTTAAAGCTTTTGTAAGAAAAGAATTTTATCACATTTTTCGCGACAAGCGCACCATGCTCATATTATTTGGTATGCCAGTTGTGCAGATTTTATTGTTTGGTTTTGTAATAACGACTGAAATTAAAGATGTTGAAATAGCTGTATGGGACAAATCGAAAGATGAAGTTACTCAAAATATTACCAATAAACTTTTAGGTTCAGGATATTTTAAGTTAGTCAAAAATATTGATAACGAGCAAGAAATTTACGAAGCATTTAAAAAAGGAGAAATTAAAGAAGCACTTATTTTTGAAAACAATTTTTCAAAAAATCTAAATACAAAAAATAATGCTGATATTCAAATAATTACTGATGCATCAGATCCAAATATTGCCAACTTGATTGTTAGCTATACTTCAGCCATAGTTTATTCATACACAAGTGAATTAAATGCAAATTTGAAAATCCCAATGCAAATTAAAACAGAAAGCACAATGCTCTATAATTCAGAGATGAAAAGCGTTTTTATGTTTGTTCCGGGAACAATGGCAATGATATTAATGCTCGTTTCGGCTATGATAACTTCTATTGCGATAACAAGAGAAAAGGAGCTTGGTACAATGGAAGTTTTACTTGTTTCGCCCCTCAAAGTTTCACAAATAATTATAGGAAAAGTTGCTCCTTATGTAGTTCTTTCAATCATCAATGTAATAACAATTATTGCACTCGCCATGAGCATTTTTCACATGCCAATTGTAGGCAGTCTGAGTTTGTTAATTGGCGTAAGTATATTATTTATATTCATGGCTTTAGCATTAGGAATTCTAATTTCGACAGTTACCAATGACCAGCAAACAGCCATGATGATTTCAATGTTTGCTCTTATGTTGCCTACCATTTTACTGTCAGGATTCATTTTTCCAATTGAAAATATGCCAAAAATTCTTCAATGGTTAACAATTATTATTCCGCCCAAATATTACATCAATGCAATTAAAGATATAATGCTCAAAGGTAGTGACTTATCGTATATTTGGAAAGACGTTGCTGTACTTTTAGCAATGACATTAATATTAATTGGATTAAGTATTAAGAAATTTAAAATACGACTAGAATAATTTATAAAATATATTTTTTTATATTAAAAATAATTACATATATAAAAATAATAAAATGCGAACAATATTTTTTATTTTACGAAAAGAATTTAAACAAATTTTCAGAAATCCAATGATGGTGAAACTCATTGTAGCATTGCCAATTGTACAATTAATTGTGTTGGCAAATGCAGCAACAATGGATTTAAAAAACATCAATTTAGCTATTGTAGACAACGATTTATCGACCATTTCGCGTCAATTAGTTTCTAAATTTGAAGGTTCACCTTTTTTTACTATCACTTACAGAGATTTCTCAGAGAAAAACGCACAAGAAAGTGTTGCATTAAATCAATCTGATGCCATTTTAATTATCCCTACAAATTTTCAAAAAGATTTACTAAAAGAAAATACTGCAAAACTGCAATTCTCTGTTAATGCGATAAATGGAATGTCAGCAGGTATTATAAATTATTATATGCAATCAATAATTATAGATTTTAATAAAAAAATAATTCCTGAATGGAAAGCACCTACAAGCGATATGAAAAAAATTAAAAATATTTCAATAACTTACGCACATTGGTTTAATAAAGAATTGATTTTCAACATATTTATGGTTCCTGGAATTCTTGCAGTTTTAGTTACAATCATGGGAATGTTTCTTCCGGGCTTAAACTTAGTACGCGAAAAAGAAATTGGAACAATAGAGCAAATTAATGTTACTCCTATAAAAAAATATCAATTTATTTTAGGGAAACTTTTACCATTTATTTTAATTGCTTTTTTTGAGCTTAGCCTAGGTTTGTTGGTTGGTGTGCCTCTATTCAACGTTCCGGTAATAGGTAGTTACTTTGTATTATACAGTGTAGCAGGAATTTATCTACTCGCAATACTTGGAATAGGTTTATTGCTTTCTACTTTTGCTAATACACAGCAGCAATTGATGTTCTTATCCTATTTTGTACTCATTATTTTTATTTTAATGTCAGGAATTTTTACTCCCACCGAAAGTATGCCAAAATGGGGACAAATGATAAATTACATCAATCCTATTTACTATTTCATGAAAAGTTTGCGCATGATTTTGCTAAAAGGTTCCGGATTTTCTGATATTTTACCACAAATATATGCACTTTCAATTTATGCCGTTTTATCAATAAGTTTAGCAGTTAGTAGGTACAAAAAAACAATCTAACTTTTCCAGCTTTAAAATTTAACATTTAATACATAAATTTAATACATTGAATTTTAAATAAATAGCTTAGAAAAAGAAAAAAATAGAACTTAAAAAATGAAAAAAATAGAAAAAATTAGTTTTGTTTAAAAAAAAAGAAATATGTTTGCAAAAAATAATACATCAATGTAGTATATTATGAAACTTTCTAATACAGCGCAATATGCAATCCGAATTTTGAATTTCATGGCAATTGAAAACCATGAAATGGTTTCAGCCAAATATTTAATTGAAAAATTGAATATTTCGGATAAATACCTGCGCCGTATTATGACTCAATTAACTAAAGCTGAATTAATTAGAGCTATTCAAGGAAGAGATGGCGGATATCAATTCAACAAAAAAATAAGTCAAATTTTTATAATAGACATTATAAATGCTATAGAAGATACTAAAAAATTATATGGCTGTGTTCTTGGATTTTCAGAATGCTCTGATAATGAGCCTTGTGCGTTGCATAACAAATGGGTTAAATCAAGACAAGACGTTTTGACTTTTTTTCATACTACCTCATTAGAAGAAACTATTTTAGAAAACCGCATTTTAAAATTTTAATATTTTTTTAATTATATATACTACATACAAGTAGTATATCAAACAAACTAATTTTAGAACAATGAAAGAAACATTACTCGACAAATTCATGACACGAAAAGGCTTATATACAGGCTTTTGGATCATAGCACTGTTCATGGTAACAATGCTTATTTATTATACAGCAAATTTACAAAAGGAAGTTCCACCCATTCCAAAAGAAGTAAAAACAGTTAGTGGTGAAGTACTTTATACATACGCTGATGTGGTTGCCGGAAAGGGATATTTTCAACAATTTGACTTGATGGATTGGGGTACTTTGCTAGGAATGGGTGCATACATGGGACCTGATTTTACGACAGATTTTCTGCATTATAGAACAGAATTTCTATACGAATTTTATGCCCAAGAAATTTATGAAAAAAGCAACTCCGAAATAAGTAAAATTCAACGTGGCGCAGTAAAAGAACGTGTAAAAAAAGACATAAAAGAACAGACAAAATTATTAGAAAAAACGACTGTTTACACAGATGCTTCGGGTGCTGCTTACAAAAAAAACGTGGAATATCTTACAAAACTTTTAGTTGAAGGCGACAAAGAACGTGCCTTTGCCGGAGGAATCATTCGCACCGAAGAAGCTCAAAAAATAGCAGCCTTTGTAGATTGGTCGCAATTAGTAGCTTCGAGTTTACGTCCAAATACAGAAAGAACTTGGTCAAATAACTGGCCACCAGAACCATTGTTAGACCAAGATGTTAATTTCAATGCTCATAAAATTTCGTTATGGGAGTTCCTAATTTTATGGACATTAACTATTGTTGTAATCTTTTTGGCTTACGAATATTTGCTTGTAAAAGATAAAAAAGAAGATTTACAACCAGCTATAAAAATTACACATTTATATAAATCTCAAAAGAAATTATTAAAATATATACCAATTGTTGCTGCATTATTTTTTGTGCAATTAATTATTGGAGGATATCTTGCACATCTTTACACTGAACCAACACAAGATTTTTTAATTTCTCAGAAAATACTACCTTTCAACGTTTTACGTTCAATTCATACGCAATTGGCAATTTTGTGGGTAGCAGTAGGTTGGCTTGTAGGTGGCTTATTAATAGCACCCTGGGTAGCTAACAAAGATCATAAATACCCATGGCTGGTAGATGTGTTGTGGGCAGCACTTTTGGTAGTTGCAGTGGGCAGCATGATTGGTTTATACATGGGCGCAACTGGACAATTGCGCGAAACATGGTTTTGGTTAGGAAACGAAGGCAGAGAGCTTATCAATCTAGGAAGAGCATGGGATATAGGACTAGTTATTGGTCTGGTATTCTGGTTTTTACTTATTATTTCACTTATCCGTAAAGCCGCCACCAACAACCCAATTGTTAGTACAATTATTTGGTCGGCTTTTGCAATTGCAACCCTTTATATTGCCGGAATGATGCCAATTCACAAAATTGTGCCCAATTATACCATTGATGATTATTACCGCTGGTGGGTAATTCACCTTTGGGTTGAGTTAACTTTCGAACTGTTTTCGGCGGGCGTTATCGCGTTTTTTACTGTTTCATTAGGCTTAATTTCGCAAAAAACCGCTGTTAAAGTGATGCTTTTCGAGCTTTTCTTAATCATGTTGAGCGGAACACTTGGTGTAGGGCATCATTATTTTTGGCAAGGTCTCGATGAGTATTGGATTGCAGTAGGAGGAATTTTTTCAGCCTTAGAGCCTCTCCCACTTGCACTTATGATTATTGAAGCCATGAAAAACCAAAGAGAAAAAAGGCTAAACGGCGAAACAAACGAATTTGCAATTCCGTTTATGTGGATTTCAGGGTCAGCGGTTCTAAATTGGATTGGTGCTGGGTTCTTTGGTATGGTAATAAACACGCCTACAATTAGTTACTATTCACATGGAACCTATTTAATTATGCCACACGGACACGTTGCTTTGCTAGGAGCGTTTGGTTATATTTCAATTGCCTTTATTTACATGGCGTCGCGTACAAATTCGCTTGCAAAAGGTCTCGTTTGGAACGAAAAACTGAGCAAATACGGCTTTTGGATTCTAACAATCGGAACTTTGTTATTCGCAATTCCTACGTACATTGTAGGTATGGAACAAACCCAAATAGCACACGATTTAGGTTATTACTATGCACGCTTGCACTCGGCTGTTGAGCCAATGAAATCGTGGCTATGGTTTAGAATAGTGCCTGACTCATTGATGATTATAGGTGGTGGATTAATATTATTTGATTTAGTTTCAAAAACATTCTTTGCTAAGAAAGTAAATGAATTAAATAGCTAATATTCAATTTGATAAACGGTTTTATATTCTATTTTTTCAAAATATTTATAACTAACTTTTCCATATTTTAAAGGCTATAAAAATTGATAAAAAATTCAAGATTTATAGCCTTAAAATTGGAAAAATAGAAAATAATTGCAATTAATTTTTAAATAAATAAATAAATAGTTACATTTTATTATAAAAATAACTATTTTTGCATATTTAATAAAATTTACACATTACAAGTAATTTTTCTTATCTAACTATCAAGAATATAGCTATTTATGTCAGAATTTACAAATAAATCAAAACAAAGAATAGAGAATTTAACAAATTATTTTGTTGGGTTGCTAAACAAAGAAAATGGCACGAGTTTGCTAAAAAAATACGAAATCCTTCAAACCCAATTTTTACCGGAAGACGTGTTGATTGTTTTTGACTATGCCTTTGAATTACAATTCGATATAGAGGAAATCAAAAGTGCATCAAACAAATTATTTAATATTCTTTACAAGCAATTTAATGAGCCAGAAATAATAAATCCAAAGGAAGATACACTTCTTTACTATCTCATTTTAAATAATTTAGGATTAAAAAAATTGCTCTTAGAAACAAAAAGATACATAAAACAAGCAAACACAACTGTATCAATAAGTGTAATTTCGGAACTTAAAAAGAACTTTGAAATAATACTTTCATTTACAAGTCATTATACTTTATTTGAAAATATAATTTTCCCCGAAATTGAAAAAAAATGGAAAGAAACTAAATGCCTGAAAATTTTATGGTCTCTTCATGACGATGTGCGCAAAAATCTAAAAAAAACACTCGAAATTATTAACAGCAAAGTATTTAATATTCAAGAATTTAATAAATATAGCAGCTTAGCCTATTTTAATATCAATACCATTATATTTAGAGAAGAACGAATTTTATTTCCTATAATGCTGAAAAGCTTTGAAAATGAAGAACTTGACAATATGCTTTCTGAAGCCTCAGAGTTTGAGCTCAACTTTGTAAAAATACCAGAAAATAAAATTAGAAACACAAAAAAAATAGATGAAAATTTTAAAATAAAATTTAATACAGGCGAATTGTATTTAGACCAAATAGAATTGATATTCAATAATTTACCCATAGATTTAACATTTGTAGATGAAAATAATAAAGTTTGCTTTTTTTCAAATCCTAAACATAGAATTTTTCCGCGAACAAAAGCAATTATCGGACGAAGCGTACAAAATTGCCACCCACACGAGAGTATTGAAACTGTAAATCAAATAATTAATTCCTTTAAAGAAGGTGAAAAAGACAGTGCTTCCTTTTGGATTCATTTGGGCGGACAATTTGTTCTTATTCAATACTTTGCGGTAAGAGACGAGCAAAATAATTACAGAGGTGTATTAGAAGTTTCGCAGGAAATAACAGCTATTCAACAGCTAACAGGAGACAAAAAATTATTAGATTGGTAGATAATACTTTTCACATACTTTGATTAAAATCCGCACAAAAATAATTAATGTAATATTCTCATTATAAGTACTTAAATAAAGTAAATACATGAAATTTCTAAAAAAATACCACAAATGGTTAAGTATTTTCTTTACTTTTTTCATACTTCTATTTTCAGTTTCGGGTATAATATTGAATCACAGAGAATTGTTCTCCAATTTTGATGTTAGCCGTTCGATTTTGCCCAAAGAATACCGGTATTCAAATTGGAATAATGCAGCAATAGCCGGTACGCTAAAACTATCGAAAGACAGTATTTTAATCTATGGAAATGTTGGTATTTGGCTAACTGACAGCATTTTCACAAATTTCAAATCCTTCAACAATGGGTTTGAAAAAGGAATAGATAACCGAAAAATCAGCAAAATTATAGTAACCAATAAAAAAGAATTACTTGCAGCCAGTTATTTTGGCGTATTTAAGTACAATTCTAAAAAAGAAAGCTGGCAAAAAATTAAGTTGCCAGTAATCGAAAATAGAATTGCCGATTTAATACAAAAAAACGACACAAATATCATTTTAACACGTTCGTTTTTGCTTAAAACTACTAATTTTACTAATTTTGAAGTACAAACTCTTCCAAAACCTGAAAACTATGACAATAAAATTGGTCTTTTTAAAACACTTTGGGTTATTCATAGTGGCGAAATTTATGGTTTAGCTGGTAAAATTTTAGTAGATATTGTAGGTTTAATATTTGGTTTTCTGAGTGTTACAGGCTTCATTATTTTTATAAACAAAGTAATTTTAAAAAAGAATGGCAAATCAGATATTAAAAAAAATAAGCTGGTAAAATCGATAAAGTGGAATTTGAAATGGCACAATAAAATTGGCTGGACAACAGTTATCTTGTTGATTATTACTACGTTTACTGGAATGTTTCTTCGCCCGCCTTTGCTTATACCCATTGCAAACGCAAAAGTGGGTAAAATACCTTATACTGAATTAGATAGCCCCAATGCTTGGCTCGATAAACTGCGACGGATTTCGTTCGATTCTGCAAAAAATCGTTATGTTTTAGCAACTTCCGACGGCTTTTTTTATAGCGACGACGATTTTAAATCATCACTCAAAATGTTTGATTATCAGCCACCTGCTAGCGTGATGGGAGTTACAGTTTTTGAACAAATAGACTCAACTAATTATTTAATTGGTTCATTTGAAGGACTTTTCAAATGGAATACTGAAACGGGCGAAATTGTTGATTACATTACACAGCAAAATTATGTTGCTCCAAAACGTAAAGGCGCACCTATCGGTCAGTATTTAATTACCGGATTTACAAGCGATTACAAAAATGAAGAAGTTATTTTTGAATACAATGGCGGCGCATTTTGTCTTTTTAGTAATTCTAAATTCCCAAAAATGCCACAAATAATTGAAAATCAAAGAATTTCAATTTGGAATTTATCGCAAGAAATACATACTGGGCGTATATTTCAATCTGTAATTGGCATTTTTTATATTTTAGTTGTTCCTTTCGTAGGTTTTGTAATTCTGTTTATTCTTATTTCGGGATTCATAATTTGGTATAAGATATATAGAAAAAGACATATTTAAAGAATACATATACTTCAAAACCATTTTGTGTACAATTTCAAAAAAGTCAATCGTTAAAAAAATTGAACAGAAATTTTAGCTAATTACTCCAAATGTTTCAAATTCTTTGTTTATGGTCAAAAAGAATAGAATGAGTTAATTCGTCAATACAATTGAATATCAAATACTTATTAATAAAATTACTATCTTTTATGGGCAGAAAAATGTTAAAAAACAAAAGAAATGCAATTATTAAGGATTTCAAGCAACCAACATCACTTGAATATATGCCTTTAAACATTTTTTTTATCAAATATAAAAAGTAATTTTGTCTTCAAATAAATAGGTATTACAAATTGAGTAATTTCTACTCAAAATATTAAAATTCAATTAATTACAATGAATAAATATGGCTAATTTTGTAATACAAATTTTAAAAAAGGTAATTTTGGATAAAACAACTATTTAAAGCTCAAAAAGATGCCAAAAATTTCAGAAAGAGGCAATATTATGCCCGAATCTCCTATTAGAAAGCTAGTTCCTTATGCCGAAGCAGCAAAAAAACGTGGAGTAAAAGTGTATCATCTCAATATCGGTCAGCCCGATATCCCTACTCCGCCCAAAGCACTCGAAGCAATAAAAAACATTGATACTAAGGTAATTGAATATAGCCATTCGGCAGGAAACGAAAGCTATAGAAAAAAAATAGCCACTTACTACAACCGTTTGGGAGTTGCGCTAACTTTCAATGAAGTTTTAGTAACAACCGGAGGTTCCGAAGCTATTCAAATTGCATTTAATGCTACTTTAAATCCTGGCGATGAAGTAATTATGCCTGAGCCATTTTATACAAATTACAACAGCTTTGCGCTCACTAATGGTGTGATTATCAAACCAATAACTTCAAAAATTGAAAATGATTTTGCACTTCCTGCAATTGAAGAATTTGAAAAGCTTATTACACCCAAAACGAAAGGCATCATAATTGTAAATCCCAATAATCCAACAGGTTCTATCTACAGCGCTGACGAATTGGACAAAATTAGACAATTAGTAATAAAATACGATTTGTATCTTTATGCCGACGAAGTTTACAGAGAATTTGCTTACGACGGAAACAAAAGTATTTCTGTACTAGAACTAGAAGGAATTGAGGAAAATGCAATAGTATTTGATTCTACATCAAAACGTTATAGTGCTTGCGGAATACGTGTAGGAGCTTTAATTTCAAAAAATAAAGAAGTTATTTCGACTGCCTTAAAATATGCGCAAGCCCGATTGAGCCCTCCCGGACTTGGACAAATAGTTGGCGAAGCGGCTGAAGATACTGACGTACAGTATTTTAAAGAAGTTTATGATGAATACATTGAAAGACGAAATTTAGTAATTTCGGAACTTAACAAAATAGAAGGTGTATATGCTCCAATGCCAAAAGGTGCCTTTTATACAATTATTCAACTCCCTGTAAAAGATACAGATAGATTTTGCCAATGGCTTTTGGAAGAATTTGATTACGAAAAACAAACCGTAATGCTTGCACCGGCTTCAGGATTCTATTCCACTCCGGGTTTAGGCAAAAATGAAGCTCGAATAGCTTATGTTTTGAAAAAAGAAGACCTCAAAAAAGCAGTAAAATGCCTCGAAGAAGCTCTAAAAGTATATAAAGACTAAATTAATAACAAAATAATAATATAAAAAAGCAAACTTTGTGAGTAAAGTTTGCTTTTTTTTGTACCTTTGTATCGAAAAATAAACTTTATTCGTATAAATAAATTTTGATAAAACTCGGCAATTGAGTATTAAACTTTTTAGCGAAAATAAATTTTAAGAATTTGGCAAAACGAAATATACAATTTATTTTGTCTTAGAGCTTATAAGCTCAATTAACAATTGCAAATAGTTTAGCTATTTTTGTATGGAAATTTTCGAAAAATTAAAAACCAGAACCACTGTGAATTTATCCAAAACCTTTGTACAATCGGGCGAAATTTATATTTCAAAAAAAGCCGAACTTATTTGGACAGTTCTCGGCTCTTGCATTACAGTCATTTTTTACATCAAATCAAAAGGAATTACGCTCTTTAGCCACGCACAATTACCTAGCGAAAATATCATGAACGATAGCTGTATAAGCTCATGTAGCAAACCTTGCTACATGATAGCAGAAAAAGAAAACAAGTTTAAATATGTAACTTGCTCAATAAATTACATGGTAGAAGAAGTGAATAAATTAAACATCACAAAAAAAGATATAAAAATTTATCTACTTGGTGGCGCAAGTTCATTTAATATTACCATGGGAAATTCAAAAAATGTAGCTGAGCGCAATGTTGAAGTTGCTCAAAAAATGCTCAAACGATTAAATATTCCAATTGTAGAAGACACCAGCGGGCGAATCAGCAGAAAAGTTTCCTTTAATACACTCACAGGCGAATTGGCTGTAAATATCTAATAATAAAATAATTATTGCAAAAAAAAAATTAATTAGAGGTAGGATCTTCCGGAATATTAGTCCAGTTTTTATATTGGGTGCAAGTAACAGCCTTTTTCCACAATCCAATAGGTTTTTCCATAATAAAATCAATCGAAGCTTTAGAAACCAACCACGAATTGCCCTTCATTTCATCATAAAGCTGATTTCCACTCCAACCCGAATAACCAATAAAAAAGCGAATTTGATGTGTTTGCACTTGTTTTTGAAGAATCATAAATTTAAGAAATTCAAAATCACCTCCCCAAAACAGATTCTCTTTTATTTTGATAGCTCCTGGTATTATTTCTCCCAAAGTGTGAATAAAAAAAATGGTATTTGTAGCAACAGGTCCTCCTAAATTAAATTGCGCATCAAAATCAGGAAAATCGGCTACAAATTCCTTTAAATTAATGCTTACTTTTTTATTTAAAATAAAACCCATACTTCCTTCCTCGCTATGCTCAACGAGCAACACAACGGAGCGTCTAAAATACAAATCTTGCGACAGTGGCTCAGAAATTAAAATTGTCCCCTTTTTAGGCAAAATAGTATTTTTAATTGCAAATAATTTAGTCTGAAATTCCAATGTAAAAATAATTATAAGTAATGAACCCAATAAATAACTTTACCTTTTGCTTAAAATTATTTGAGAACATAAAAAGTTAACTACAAATAAAATAGCTCTGGTGCTAAAAAAGTTTAGAAAAAATATATAAATAAATATTAAAAAAAATATGCAAAAAAAGCATCATTTACACAGTTATAAAACACAAAAAACTCACTTTTTTCACAAAAAAACTACCTGAAAAAGAATAAATTAACAAAAAAAAGAATTAATAGTTTTAATTCTGTTCGCTTTTAAAAATAAATAAAAAACATTAAATAAAAAAATTTTCTACAAAATATCTAGTAGATTTTCTATTTTTTTTAGCGAAACGTACTACTTCCTTGTTTTTTTTGAATGTTAAATTTTTCTCAAAATTTAGAAATTAATATGCAATTTGAAGTAATTATTAACGAACTAAAAATTTTCACAACAAAAATAACCCAATTTAATTTTAGCATAATATTTTAGTAAAAAGGTATTATGTTTAATCAAGAAAAACTAATTTGTTTGTTTCAAAAGTATTTCGAGAGTAAAAGCACCTTTTGTCAAGCCACTCACTCCTACTACACCAATTACAATTCGATATGGAACCTCTGAAGCTGATAAGCCTGAAAGTAAGAGCGTTCCACTTTGAGGTGAATATTTATCACATTTATACTGAGCCTGACAATTCAAACAAGAAGGTAAATTGGGAACAATGTACGAATTTGCAAGATTTATAGAGTAGGCATACAAACTAAATTTATCCGCTTTATTTTGTGGAATAAGCTTAATTTCAATTTCAGAAAATGCTGGTAAATTTGTTGAAAACAACACATGATTTCCGGTAAAATATTGCTTAGCTACTTCTGGAAAACACTCCACATTACTATTCCACGCCCACGACAAATCATCAAGTAAAGTGCCTTCGCTCAAATCGCCACGAATAATTACAGAATTATTTAATTGAGTTTTGATATGGGTTACTCCTACTATTTCCTGAGCTACAGATAGATACGATAAAAAAATTAGAAAAATTGTCAATTTTATATGTAAATACATCATTTGTTATTATTATTAATTAATTTCGGCAAAAATAGAATGCATAAATAATCTACTTAAAATAAGCAAATCATTTTATTTTAGCAATATATAAAAGATATTTTGCTAAAACATGTAATATTGAAATACTTATCTTTTTTTTCAAAAAAAAAAATTACATAGTCTAAAAAGTTGCCAAAATAAAACAGAAATTGCCTAGTTATACTATTTTTTAAAATTTTAGTTACATCTAAATTAATGTCTAATTAAAAAAATTGAAAAAACATCATCTCATTTAAAACGTTTAACTTAAAAAAATATTGAAAAAAAATAACAAAAATTGCTAAAAATAACTTTTGAAAAAATCATTATTTACAAAGAAAAATACATAATTTAACTTTGTTTTTGAAATTTTAGCACAATTGTTAAGTTTGTTTTAAAGAATATCATTTGTAGAAAATGAATTTTCCAGCACCAAAATAAATAATTATCTTTGCACGTCTGTTCAAAAACTATTATTTGAAAAATCTTTTATAACTAAAGTAAAGGTTTTGTCAAAAAAAAATTAGTAAAAAAACAGATAAGCACTTGTGCTTGAAACAAATAGTTTTCAAAAAAAACTCAATAAAATATGAAACTGAACATTGAAAAAATTTTCAAATTTGTACCTTACGAAGAGGTAGAAAAATATAAAAATACAGCTAAAAAAAGCAATTTAGCATTGAGCAAAAAAGAAGGCAAGGGCAACGATTACATGGGCTGGGTAAATTTGCCTAGCGCTATAACAGAATCGGAACTTACTGATATTGAACTAACTGTAAGCAAATTAGCGCCCAAAGTTGAAATAGTAGTAACCATTGGCATTGGTGGTTCGTACTTGGGTTCGAAAGCCGTAATAGATGCGCTGTCAGATAATTTTGCACAATTAAAAGCTGACAGAAAAAATCCTTTGGTACTTTTTGCCGGACAAAACATAAGCGAAGATTATTTATTTGAATTGCGCCAATTGCTTAAAAATAAAGAATATGCACTGATTGTAATCTCAAAATCGGGCACAACTACTGAGCCAGCTTTAGCATTCCGTTTTTTGAAAAAAGATATTGAAGAAAAATACGGAAAAGAGGAAGCTAAAAGCAGAATTATTGCCATAACTGATGCTTCTAAAGGTGCTTTACGTACTTTAGCTACACAAGAAGGATACAAAACTTACGTTATTCCCGACGATGTTGGAGGTCGTTTTTCAGTACTAACTCCGGTTGGTTTGCTTCCTATCGCTTTTGCCGGATTTAATATTCGTCAGTTAGTAGCCGGAGCAGTAAATATGGAAAAAGAAACTTCGCACGAAGTAAAATTTGAAAACAATAAAGCTGAAATGTACGCCGCTGCACGCAATGCGCTTTACAATTCTGGCAAACAAATTGAAATTTTGGTAAATTACAATCCAAAATTGCATTTCATAGCCGAATGGTGGAAACAACTTTATGGCGAAAGTGAAGGCAAAGAAAACAAAGGAACTTTTCCTGCAAGTGTCGATTTTTCAAGCGATTTGCATTCAATGGGACAGTATATTCAAGAAGGAATTCGCAATTTGTATGAAACCGTTATTTCTGTAGAAAAAGTTAATAATAAGCAAGTTATTGAAAAAGATGCCGACGATTTAGATGGCTTGAATTATTTAGCCGGAAAGCGAGTAGATGAAGTAAACAAAATGGCAGAACTTGGCACACAACTAGCTCATATTGAAGGTGGTGTACCAAATATCAAAATTGAAATTTCTGAAATTAGCGAATACACAATAGGCGAACTTTTGTACTTTTTTGAAAAAGCATGTGGCATAAGTGGAGCTATTTTGGACGTAAATCCATTCGACCAACCTGGTGTAGAAGCTTACAAAAACAACATGTTTGCGCTTTTAGGAAAAAAAGGTTATTCAATTTAGTATTCCGAAAAAGAAATAAAAAGCCCGAAAACTTAAAAAGCTTTCGGGTTTTTCTATTAAAAAAAATAAGGGTAGAATTGAAATAACTCTACCCTTACCATTTAAATTAAGGGAAATGCTTTAACCCTAAGAATATATAATCAGCATTTTAATCTAAGAATATTTAAAAATTTCGAGTTAATACTAAAAAAATAAAGTCGTCTTTTTAAACAATTGTTAAATATTCTTTTAATAAATACAAAAAGAAGGAATCTAAATTTGTAACAAATTTTTCTTTTTATGATTCCTCAAAAAAATGTTAATAAGAACTAATTTAAAAATTAAAGATTTAAAAAAATGATTAAAACTAATTTAATAATTAAACATTAAAAAATTTTATTAAAACTAATTTAAACGTTAAACATAAAAAAACATTTTTTATTCGATATTTTGTGTGCCCATTAATTATCCTTGTTTTGTTTAGAGGAAAACATTCATATGTCTATTGACACTTTAAAAATATCTTGAACCAAAATTAATATTATTCTAAATATAATCCAAATTTTTTATGGTTTATTTTTCAAAAAAAATAAAAAATATTTTGCTTCCAAATTTTTGTAGTTCGCAAGCCTGCCAAGTAAAAGAGAAACGTTAAAATTTGCTAAAATAAAATATGGTTGGAAATGTTAAAATTGAAAAAACGAACATCATTTTTAGGATAAAAAAAGTGTTTTAATAAATTTAATTTGATATTTTGGGCTAAAAATAGCTATTTCAGTTTGTTTTCATCAAATGAAAAAATGCAACCGCAATAATTATTAAAAAATTAATAATCAAGAAGTTACACTCAAGAATTTTAAGAAATTATTTATATTTAATAACATCAACTGGACAATTATCAGCAGCTTCTTTTATTCCATCTTCATTTGCAGAAAAATCAGCGTCTTCTATTACTGTTGAAAGATCTTGTAATTCAAATACATCAGGGCAAGTATCTTCGCACAAAGCGCAAGCAGTACAGCCGTCTTCAATCCAAACTTTAGTTATAGCCATTTTTTGTTGTTGTTTTTTATAGTTAGTAATCTATGTAATTAAAGATACAAAAGTCTGAAATTATTTTTTCAAAACCAAACAAATTTCACTTTTTTTTAAAACACAAAAAGCCACTTAAAAAAGTGGCTTTTTGTGAACGCAGAAGGACTTTACACCACCACTTCTACTCTATTATGTTTAAGAACATTACGAATGCACTTTTAAAAAGTGCGACGGTTTTAGTTGAAATTGCGACTATTGAGCAATATCTTTGACTTCATTAATTAAATAATTTCTTAGCGTATTTGCTTTTTTCACTGCCTCGTTGCCTTCAAATTGCAGTACTATTTCATTTGTGAATTTGCCTTGTTTTTGAATAATTGTTACAAATGCAAGTCCGTTTATTTGTTTCTTTTTCCATGCTAACGCAAAAAATCCGGTTAGTAAAATACGACCAGCCGTTATTTTTTTTTCAATTGTAGTGCTATCTTCTAATATTATATCTTCAATTTCATTTTTTAATATTTCCCCTTTGTATTTATATTGATCATATTCCGGTTTTTCGTAAATTGTAAATTTATTGCCTTCGTTGTTTAAGAAAACTTCTTTTATTGAACTATCAATCTGTGTATGTCCTGATATATACGAAAATCCATCTTTACCTATAAACATGATATTCTTAATATCATTGAATACTTGGAGAGGAATGTTTTTATTCTTATTAAATAGTAACAGTTCCTCCCTACTGTCCGTTTTCAAATTTGGGTATTTACGTTGAAATTCCTGAACTAAATTATTATTATTTACACCTGCTATTATAAGAATAATTACAAAAACAATTGCTATTATTACTATCCAACCCATTTTTTTGATTTTTATGTTAAACTTGTGTGAATTAAATTTTAATTGTACTAACTACCAAATTGATAGTTAGTACTTTGTTTGCTCATTTGTTTTCCAACTCCTCGACCTTCTGTGTGAGCATGTCATTTGTTTGTTCCAGAAGCTTAATCATCTTTTCCATGTACTTAATCTTTTCTTTGTAAGCTTCCTCTTCTTTGCTTGGTAACTTAGACTCTAAGTATTCTTGTATTTGGCT
>DZBP01000127.1 GCA_022729915.1 Draconibacterium orientale
CAAATTTGAAGAGGTTTTTAATGGTTTTAAAGTTACTTTGTACAAAGAAAAATTAGATGTCGGAGAAAGAGTCGGAGAAAATGACCCTTTAAATGGCGGAGAAAATGATACTTTAAATGTCGGAGAAAATGACCCTTTAAATGTTAGACAAATTGAGGTTTTAAACTTAATTAAACAAAATAAAAAAATTACAAAAGAAGAAGTTGCTATAATAACCAAATTTAGTATTGAAACAACAAAAAGAGATTTTAACATATTAATAAAAAATAATTATATTAAACGTATTGGAAGTAAAAAAGGTGGTTTTTGGGAAGTTATAAAATAAAAAAAATGGAAACAGTTTTAGTAACCGGAGGTGCCGGATTTATTGGTTCAAACGTAGTAAAACTTTTGCTTGAACGTAAATATAAAGTAAAAGTGCTCGATAATTTATCGACAGGTTATTTGAAAAATATTGAAAACTTTGATATTGAATTTATTGAAGGCGATATTAGAGATAAATCGGTTGTAAAACAGGCTCTTAATGGTGTTACGAAAGTGTTTCACTTAGCAGCACACATTGGAAATGTAAAATCGCTCGAATTTCCTTTTCAAGATTTGGAAATTAATGCCACAGGAACGCTCACTTTGCTCGAAGCAATGAAAGAAAGTCGGGTAGAAGTATTGGTATATTCCTCATCGGCAGCTATTTATGGCGAACTGAAAACCGAAATTGTGGACGAAACTCACCCGATAGAACCCGAATCGTATTACGGCGTAAGCAAGCTTGCGGCTGAAAAATATATTTTGGCTTTTAGTAAACTTTATGGTATAAAAACGGTGGCTTTGCGCTATTTTAATGTTTACGGAATCAATCAACGCTATGATAGTTACGGAAATGTAATTCCGATTTTTCACCAGCGCGTAAAAGAAAAAAAGCCACTTACCATTTTTGGCGATGGCGAACAAACGCGTGATTTTGTGAATGTTATCGACGTGGCTCGTGCAAATATTCTAGCAGCCGAAAACGCAAAACAAAGTGGATTTTATAATGTGGGCTGTGGTGGAAAAATTTCAATTAACTATTTAGCTCAATTGCTCAAAGAAAAAGTAGATTTTCCGCTCGAAATAGTGTATGCGCCAGCCCGCAAAGGCGAAGTAATACACTGCTCGGCAGATATTTCAAAATTGCAAACCGATTTGGGTTTTGAGCCAAGTGTTGCGTTTGAAGAGGGTTTGAGGGATTATTTTGAGTGGTTTTTGAAGCAATAATTTGTGAAGAATTGAAGCAATTTCAAAATTATATATCAAATTTCTTTAAGGGACACGAGCGCTCTGTTAAAGCAAAAAAACAAATAATATATTCTTTCTTCTTGAAAGGAATTAGTTTAGTTGTAGGGTTGATTTTAGTACCTTTAATTTTAGGTTATTTAGATGCTGAGCGTTATGGAATTTGGCTTACACTAAGCTCTATTTTAGCATGGTTTTCATTTTTTGATATTGGTTTAGGTAATGGATTGAGAAATCGATTGACAGAAGCTATAGCTTTAAAAGATAATAAATTAGCTAAGACTTATGTTAGCACTACTTATGCAATATTGGGATCATTTTTTTTAGTTCTAATTTTCTTATTCATTCTATTAAATCAATTTCTAGATTGGCAAATAATACTAAATACAAAAACTATTGAAAAGGGAGAACTATCAATAATTGCACTCATCATTTTTATTTTTTTTATTTTGAGTTTCTTTTTTAAACTAATTGGAACTATTTTAATGGCAGACCAAAGACCTGCTATAAATAGTTTTTTTAATCCAATTGGAAATTTAATAGCTTTAGTTATTATTTATATTTTAACTAAAATAACTTCTGGTTCATTGTTATTGTTGTCGTTAGTGCTATCAAGTTCTCCGGTTTTAGTGCTTATCGTAGCTAATTTCTATTTTTTTTACAAAGATTATAAAAACTACAAACCTGAATTTAAATGTATTAGTTTAAAAAAATCCAGAGATTTGTTTGCTTTGGGGTTTCGTTTTTTTTATATTCAATTAGGTTCTATTCTTTTTTTTTCAACAGCAAATTTTTTTATTGCCCAATTTTCTAATCAAGAAACTGTTGCTGCTTACAATGTTGCATATAATTATTTATTTTTAGTAAATATGATGTATGCAATTATTCTTTCTCCTTATTGGTCGGCAGTAAAAGATGCGTATGTTCGTAAAGATTTTGTTTGGTTAAAAAAACAAATAGCAAAACTAAATAAGATTTCAATAGTAATGATAATATTGTTGATATTGGCACTGATTTTTAGCCCAATAGCTTATGAATTCTGGATTGGGAAAAAACTAACAATACAATTTTCATTAAGTTTTATTATTACAATTTTCTTGATAGAGCAAATAATTATTGCGCCTTATACTGCATTTATTAATGGATTTGGGAGATTAAAACTTAATATTTACCTTCAAACTTTTGGTATTATTATTTACCTGCCAATGTCTTATTTTTTTGGAAGTTTATGGGGTGTTTATGGGATTGTTTCTTCAATAATTGTTTTGCACTTTCCATGGTTATTTATTGAACCCATCCAAGTATATAAAATAATAAATCAAAAGGCAAGCGGAATTTGGAATGAGTAAACGCATTTTTTTTATAAAATACACAAAATTTTATAAAGAACCAATAATATTAATAATTAGAACATGAAAATAAATAACAAATTAAATTTTGAAACGCTATGCCCATTATGTAAGGGTAATTCTATTTTAATTCACAAGACCTTTAAAGCTCAGCATTTAAAAAATATTTACAAAAAAGCTCACAATTACGATATTTCATATTTATTAAAAGATATAGATAATATACAAATAAATGAGTGTAGTACGTGCAAATTGATATATTTTACTCCGAGTATTACGGGTGATGAATTATTTTACAACGCGTTACAATCAACGATACAAAATTATTATTATGATGATAAGTTTGAATATAGAGTTATTCAAATGTATTTTTCTAAAGAAATAGATATATTGGAAATAGGTGCCGGTAAAGGTGCATTTTCAAAACAAATTGAATTTAAAAGCTATACGGGGCTTGAACTTAGTGAAAAAGCCATTAATATAGCTAATGATAAAAATATCGTATTAAAAAACCAAAAAATACAAGATTATATAGCTTGCAATCCCAATGAAAAATTTGATATTGTGGTATCTTTTCAGGTATTAGAACATATTGATTTAGAAGAATTGCATAGTTTTATTTCAAGTTCTCTATTTGCTTTAAAAAAAGGAGGTAAATTTATTATTGCGGTACCAGCGCAAGATTCATTTGTAGGAAAATTGCCAAATTCTTCTCTAAATCTACCACCTCATCATGTAACAAGGTGGAAAGACTTTACTCTTAATAAACTTGCCGAAATTTTTGAATTAAAAATTATTTCTGTTACAAACGAACCCTTGAAAACAAAAAATTTTAGTTATTTTATACAATATTTTGTTTTCAAAATGCACTCTAAAATAATCCAAAAGCACGTGTTTTTTAATAAGGTAGTTAAAAAAATGATTCAATACTTAATTCCACTGTCTATTAAAACAAAATTAGTGAATTTAAACAAAAATAGAGATCACTCTATAATTGTTGTTTATCAGAAGAATTGATTTTTTTTGTAGCGGCTTCTTATTTTTAACTTTAGATGATAAAAAGAATTAAGAAAAATAATTCGTATCAATTACTATTAGTTTTTTTTCTTGTTGCTGTATCTGGGATTCCCTTTTTTGTAGGCAATAGGTATTTTTTTCCGATTTTTTATTTATTCTTGTTATTTAAGTTTTTAACAAAAAAATATAAAATTGAGAAATTTGCTCTTGTTATTTTTTTATCCTTTTCCATAGTACTCATTGTTCAAATGATTATTTTTAAAAAAATTGTTATTTATTCAAATGTTGCTTTATTAATTAAAATTACTACAGCCTATTTCATAATTAAAGAATTAAAAGAGAACTTTGTTTTCAAATATGTGGAAGTTATCTATAGAATAGCAATAATTTCTTTAGTTTTACATACTCTTTTTAACCTTTTACCTTCACTTAGGGAATTTGCTATTAACGATTTGTCGCCGATATTAAAAGTTTCAACTAGAAGTGCTTTTTACGAATATGCGGATAATATTATTATATATACTTTTACTAACGGTGAATATATTCGAAATTCTGGTCCTTTCTGGGAACCGGGCGGTTATGCTATTTTCTTAAGTATTGCTTTGTTGCTAAATTTAAGGCTTACATTAGATATTAAAGAGAAAAAGAATTTTGTTTTAATTATTACACTATTGAGCACTATTTCTACTGCGGGTTATATTAATCTGTTTTTGATTATTAGTTATTATTATATTAAGAAAAAAAATCTAAAATTTATTGCTTTATTTTATCCTATCATTTTTGCAATAGCTCTTTTCTTTTTTATGTCTTTTGAATTTTTGGGTTTTAAAATTTTTTCGCATATAAATGCAACAAAAAATACAAATATAAATGAATCTGCAAGAACTAGGTTTGTAAGTGCAATTGTAGATTGGGAAGATATAAAAAAATATCCATTTACAGGGCGTGGGCGTGATAACGAAACAAGGTTTGATAATTTTAAGGGAAAATATACCTATTTGGAACATAGAAATAATGGTATAACAAATTTTTTAACAGAATATGGCTTTGTTGTATTTTTTATATATTTTTATGGAGTATATAAAAGCTTTTTTTTGGTTACTCTCCAAAAAAAAGATGCTGTTATTTTTACTCTACTTTTTTTATTCTTAGGTTTTTCTCAAATTATATTTGAAAAACCACTAATTATTTCTTTTGTTTTTTATCATATCGCTTTTATTAATAAAAAAAAATATGAAAATTATTTGGTTAACGTTTTACCCCGAAATAGAATTAATTCCAGAATTAAAAACAATAAGAGATAGAGAAACACATAGTGCAACTTGGATTGTTAATTTATCTAAAGCTATTGTCGAAAACACAAATATTGAGTTGCACATTATTTCTTCTAGTTCGAACATTCTTTTTTCGCAAAATTTTACAAAAAACAGAATCCATTTTCATGTTGTAAAATACGGATTTCCTTTAATAAATAGAGGTTTTCCTTATTTTTTTCCTTATGATTCTATAACGTGGTATAGCGGTCTTAGAAAGCAGGTAAACACTATTATTAATCAAATTAATCCGCAACTTATTCATGTACATGGAATTGAAAAAGGCTTTGCTTTATGTGCTTTAGAAAATATCCACAAATCTATAATTTCAATTCAGGGTATTTACACTAAAATGCAGTTTATTCAACCAACATTGAAAGGTTTTTTCCAAAAATTTATTGAAAAGTATTCGATTATTAAATTTCAGAATTTTGGTTGCAGAACTAATTGGGATAGTAATTTTGTAAAAGAATTAAATCAAAATGCTGAAGTATATAATATGCCAGAGCTCATCAATCAAAACTATTTTAACAAAAAGTGGGTTGGTAATGAAAAGCAGGTTATTGTTTTTGTTGGTAGTATAATTAAACGTAAAGGAATTGAAGTTTTAATTAGTGCTTTAAAATTAGTGAAAATACAATTTCCTCAAATTAATTTAAAATTAATCGGAAGTTACTCTAAACAATATTATAATTACTTACAAAAAATTATAAAGCATTCTAATTTAGAGTCTAATATTCACTTTTTAGGAGTTCAAAATAATGTTCAGATTTCTAAGATTCTTTCAGAAGCTTCTGTTTTTGTACTTCCAACGTTTATTGACAATAGTCCAAATAGTTTGGCTGAAGCGATGGCAGTAGGAATGCCTTGCATAGCTTCCGATGTCGGCGGAATTCCATCTATGATAACAGATAATTTTGATGGTTTGTTATTTCCATCGGGCAATTTTAAAAGTCTAAGTGAAAAAATACTCGAAGTGTTAAATAATAAAAACATTAGAAAAAAACTTAGCGAAAATTCAAAAAATACAGCAATCAATAGGAATACTACTGAAGTTGTATTAAAATCTACGCTTGAAGTATATCAGAAAATCGCTTTAAGTGCAGAAATAATTATAAGATAATCAAAATAATTATTAATATTTCGAATTTTTGGAAAACAAAGAAAATACAAAGGGGGTCATAATTTATTACGGCGAATATCCCACCAACGATTCTTGGGCTAATCGAATAAAAAATACGCTCAAAATTTTTGATAGCCTTAGTATAAGTTGTTCTGTTCTTGTTCCTTATCCACCTTTGTTAATTGAAAATGAGCGAAACCTCAACGATAAAACGATAAGATTGGAACGCATAAAAAAAGAGAAAAACAGTTTTTTTAGTCAGGTTTATTTTTATCTCAAAGGAGTCTTCGATTCTTATCGTTTTATTAAAAAACAAAGCAATTTAGATTTTGTGTTTTTTGCTGGAGGAAGTTTTTTGACATGCTACCCAATTATTAAGCTCTGTAAAAGCAAAAATATTAAAATTTGGATTGACATTGTTGATGAAAATTCTAAAAAATTTGAACAAACTAAAACAATACGCGATTATATTGCTATTTTCAATAAAGATTTGTTTGATAAATGGCTTATTCCAAAGTTCGATAAAATTCTGGTGATTTCGGATTATTTGCATCATAAATACAGCAAAAACATTCTTTTGAATAGATTACAGAAATCGACTCCAACTTTGATTGACATCAATCAATACGACCAAAATGCCTCTAAAAATATTACAAACAATACCAACGAATTTAATCAGATTGTTAGCGATAAGCGTTTAAAATTAATGTATGCAGGTTCGATTGCCAGACCAAACGGAGTTTTTTTTGCCATGCAATGTGCTGCTGAATTGATACAAAAACAGAATTATAATTTTTTAATTGTTATTATTGCTTTGATGGGTGAAACTAAAAAAATAATTGATTATGCCAAAGAATTAAATATTGCCGATAATTTAATTTTTCTCAACAAACAACAACAAGACGATATGCCGGCAATTTATCAATTGAACGATATTTTATTTTTGCCCGAACATGGAAGCATCATTGCCAACGCAGGATTTCCGGGAAAGACTGCCGAACTTTTAGCTTCCGGAAAGCCCGTTATTGCTACTAATTTTTCCGATTTGACGTTGTATTTAAAAAACGGTGTTAATGCTATGATTTCCGAAATTGATGATAAACAGACTTACACCCAGAATCTTAAAAAATTATTGGATAGTATAGAATTGCGCAAACAAATTGGAGTAGAAGGTCGCAAAACTGCAATAAAACACTTCGATTTTCGAAAAAATGCGTTTATTTACAACGAACTTGTTGTTAATTAGTTAGACTTTTTTTAGATTAATTAGCCTTTCGTTGGCTTAGTAAAATGCAAAACCAAAAATAATTATGTGTGGAATTTCAGGAATTATAAACTTTAATAATCAAGCTGTTAAAGAAAATGAACTTCGGCTGATGATGCAAAAAATGAAACATCGAGGACCAGATGACGAAGGATTATTTATCGATAACAACTTTGGATTGGGTTTTGTTCGTTTAAGCATTTTAGATTTGAGTCAGGCTGGGCACCAACCCATGTTTAGCAATGATGATAATTTGGTTATTGTTTTTAATGGCGAAGTTTTTAATTATATCGAAATAAGACAAGAATTAAGCGCAAAATATCATTTTAAAACCAATACCGATACCGAAGTAATTCTAGCAGCGTTTCAAGAATGGGGCGAAAAATGTTTGGATAAATTTAATGGAATGTTTGCTTTTGTGATTTACAATATTCAAACCAAAGAAATTTTTGGAGCCAGAGACAGATATGGAATTAAGCCATTTTACTATTTTATTGACGAAAATTCGTTTATTTTTGCATCAGAAATTAAGTCAATTTTGCCTTTGGTAAAAAATCAAGCAAATGACAATATTATTTATGATTACTTATTGCGCAATAAAACCAATCATAACGAAGAAACTTTTTTCAAAAACATTAAAAAACTTCAACATGGAGCTTATTTTACATTAAAAAAATCGGAATTTACAATTTTTAAATGGTATGATTTAGCTCAAAAGATTAGCAAAAACAAAGAATTATCGCCGGCTCAATATCGAGTTCTTTTTCGCGACTCCTTGAAACTTAGATTGCGTGCCGATGTGCCGATAGGTGTTTCTTTGAGTGGCGGAATTGATTCATCTGCAATTGTTTCGTCGCTGGTATATGATTTTAATTTAGCTGAGTTAAATACTTTTTCGGCAGTATATGGAAAAGACGAAGCTTCAGACGAGAGCCAGTACATTGACCAATTTCGTACAGTTTTGAAAAATATGCACTTTATTTCTCCTACAGCAGAAAGTTTTTTTGACGATTTTGAAACTTTTATTGTAGCACATAATCAACCTGTTCCAGATATTGGTCCTTATGTTCAGTTCAAAGTTATGGAAAAGGCAGCTGAGTTTGTAACTATTACGCTCGATGGTCAAGGAGCAGACGAACAATTAGCTGGTTATCACTATTTTTTTGGTACATACTTTCTTGAATTAATTAAGGATTTCAAATTTGCACGTTTTATAAATGAAAACATACAATACCTTAAAAAACATAAATCACTCAATGCTTTGAAATACTTGTTATTTTATTCATTATCAGCTAAATATCAAAATAAACTTTTAGAAAAAACAAATCCTTCGGTGCATCAAGATTTTATACACAAATTCGAGCATCAAACTACTATTAATCAAATGCTTTATGATTCAGAAGACTTAACTCAATCGTTGCTCCAACATTTTGAATACAAATTAGAACATCTTTTAAATTGGGAAGATTTAAATTCGATGCATTTTTCAATGGAATCGAGAGTTCCTTTTTTAGATTATAGATTGGTAGAAGCCACATTATCAACGCCTTCTAATCAAAAAATTTATAAAGCAGAAACAAAACATCTTTTGAGAGAATCGCTGAAAGATATTTTACCTATAAAAATTGCAAAGCGTAAAGACAAAAAAGGCTTTTCAAATCCCAGAGACAAATGGTTTCGTTCGGAAAAGTTTCAATCCTATATTTTAAAATTAATCAACTCGCAAAGTTTTAAAACTCGAGGTTATTTTGATAGTAATATTGCTAATAAACAGTACAAAAAACATTTAGCAGGAAAAATTGATGCATCAAAAGAAATTTGGAAGTGGATTAATTTAGAATTGTGGTTTCAAAAATTTATTGACTAAGATG
>DZBP01000015.1 GCA_022729915.1 Draconibacterium orientale
AAGGAAAAGAATGTGTATGAACTTCATTTTCAGATATTTTAATAATTTTTAAACCTAAAATAAGTTCGATATTTTCCAGAGTGATTAAATCGTTCATCAGTTTAAGAAATATGAGTTTGTAGAAAATAAAAATAAAAAAGCACTATTTAAATAAATATACAATTAAATTTGATTCAAGAAATAAAAATAGAAACCAAATGATAGACAAAAATACGAAAGCAAATAAAAAAATACGCAATAAATTGAAATATAATTTTAAAAAACAAAAAAAAATTGTATTTTTGACATTCTAATTAAACAAACAACAACACAAATATAAAATAAAATGATAAAAAATTTTGAAACAACTGCTAATTTTATATTAGAAAAAATTGATTATAAACCAGAAATTGGTATTATTTTAGGAAGTGGATTAGGTGGTTTAGCCACAAAAATAGAAAATGCCACAGTAATTCCATATTCAGAAATTCCAAATTTCCCAATATCAACGGTTGAAGGACATAGTGGAAATTTAATTTTAGGTACTTTTGGTGGAAAAAAAGTAGCAGCAATGCAAGGTCGTTTTCATTTTTATGAAGGTTATGGAATGGACAAAGTTACTTATCCAGTGAGAGTTATGAAATTTTTAGGAATCAAAACATTAATCGTTTCCAATGCAGCTGGCGGGTTGAATCCAAAATACGCAACCGGCGACATTATGCTCATCAAAGACCATATCAATCATTTCCCAATCAATCCTCTCATTGGAAAAAATTTTGACGAATTAGGTCCACGTTTTCCGGATATGAGCAAAGTTTATTGCAAAAATTTAATTAAAATTGCTAAAAAAATAGCCAAAAACGAAGGCATTAAGCTCAAAAAAGGTATTTATATCGGAAGTACAGGTCCAACCTTGGAAACCCCAGCCGAATACAAACTTTTTAGGAAATTTGGTGCAGATGCAACCGGAATGTCAACAGTTCCAGAAGCTATTGTGGCGCATCACATGGGAATAAAAGTCTTTGGTATGTCGGTGATTACCAATGGAAGTGCACCAGCAAAACCAGATGGAGAAACAACGCACAACGAAGTACAAAATGTAGCCGGAAAAGTAGAACCCAAAATGACTATAATTATCAAAAAACTAATAGAAAGTATAGAATAATTATAAAAAAATAAAACTTAATTCAAATAAATTTACCATTATTTGAAAAATAAAAATACTTATCTTTAAAAAAAAATCACTAAAAATGGAAAAAATAAACCTTTTAAAAATTTCGACGAAAGCACCAGAAGAACTTTCAAAGAAAAAAACTGTTCTTGAAACAGAAGAGCTTCTAAAAAAGATTGCCATTTTACAAGAGAATCTATTTGCCGAAAATAAACAAAGCTTACTTGTTGTTTTACAAGCACTTGATGCTGGAGGAAAAGACGGTACCGTTAGAAATGTATTTGGTTTGCTCAATCCACAAGGCGTACAGGTGAAATCGTTCAAAAAGCCGACAGAGAAAGAATTAGCTCACGACTTTTTATGGCGCATTCATCAACATACTCCAGCAAAAGGTATGATTCAGATTTTCAATCGCTCGCACTATGAGGACGTTTTAGTTACTCGAGTTTTAGGAATTATAGATTCTACAACTGCGTACAAACGATATGAATACATCAATACATTTGAGCAAATTTTAGAAGATAATGGTACAAAAATACTAAAATTTTATCTCCACATTTCGGAAGAAGAGCAAAGCGAACGATTTTTAGAACGGCTCAATGACCCAACTAAATACTGGAAATTTAGGCAAGAAGACCTAGAAACTGCTAAATATTGGCCTCAATATCGTGAATATTTCTCTGAAATTTTTGAAAAATGTAGCACCGAAAGACCATGGCATATTATTCCAGCTGACCAAAAATGGTATCGTAACTATTTGGTTGCTAAAATATTACATGATACTTTAGAAAATATGAATATTCAATATCCAGAACTAGCTGCAAGCCAAGAAGAATTGGAGATAGCCAGAGATAAACTGAGCTCAAAATTGAAAGCTTGGAAAAAGTAGGTTTTAATAATTTCATTTTAAAACATTTAATCAATTAATTTTCAACTTATAACAAAAATGAAATTACTTGTAAGCTACCAATTACCAAAAGAAGGATTGTCTGAAATTTTCAAAAAATTTGAAGTAATTTATCCAGAAAATAAGGAATTTTTTTCAGAATCAGAATTAATTGAGCTGGCAAAAGATGTAGATGCTATTATTTCTGTTTTCTTGCAAAAAATTGACAATAAAGTCATTGAGAATGCAAAAAAACTTAAAATTATAAGCAATTATGGCGTTGGCTACAACAATATTGACATAGAATTTGCAGCCAAAAGAAATATTGCTGTAACAAATACACCCGATGTAGTTACAGAACCGACTGCCGATATGGCGTTTGGTTTAATACTCTCGGTTATGCGCCGTATTGATGAATGCAGCAGAAAACTTCGTGAAAATGAGAACTTTGAATGGGGTTTGATGAAAAATTTGGGAACTTCACTTTATGGAAAAACTCTTGGCATAGTAGGAATGGGTAATATTGGAAAAGCATTGGCACGTAGAGCTTTAGCCTCAGGTATGAAGATTATTTACCACAACCGTAAAAAACTTCCTGAAAAAGAAGAAATCCAGTATTCTGCCAAATATGTTTCTTTCGACGAATTGATTAAAAACTCCGATGTTTTGTCGCTAAACTGCCCATTAACATCTGAAACAAAGCATCTTATAAATGCAGAAGTTTTTTCGGAAATGAAAAATACCGCTTTTCTTATCAACACTGCACGAGGCGCAGTTGTAAATGAAGCGGATTTAATTAATGCATTGAAAAATAAAGAAATAGCTGGTGCCGGACTCGATGTTTTCGAATTTGAACCGCAAATAAGTAAAGCATTGTTTCAGCTAGACAATGTAGTTATGACTCCTCACACAGCTACTGGAACGCACGAAACTCGTTTTGAATTAGCCCAAATGGCAGCACAAAACATTTTAGATTACTTTGAAGGAAAAAAAATAAGATATAAAGTAAACTAGAGCAAGTTATACAGAGTAAATAAGAATGAAAAAACTCAATTTTATCGCATAAAATAAAAATTTATGAATAAAATTGAGTTTTCATTATAGAAAAATGCTATTTCATCTTAATATTTGCAAAAGCTTCACGTAATTTTATCATTGTCATCACCTTTTTGGTGTACCTAGGAAAATCGCCATGCATCATCCAGTTGTAAAAACCAGGTTCCTTGCTAAGTACTTCAGCTACAGGAGTTCCTTTGTGCTTTCCAAAATTAATACACTCAACACCTTTGTCATTGAAAATAATTCTTCCGGCAAAATCAGCATTTTGGTTTTGCTCAGAAATTTTAGCTAGTTCGGTTATGTCATTTTTTAGCTCACTATATTTTTCGAGTTGCCCTTTCAGTACCTCATAAGTTGCATACGTATCAGCCTCAGCTCCATGCGCATTGTCAAGGTCTTTGCCACAATAAAACTTATACGCTGCGCTCAAAGTGCGCTGCTCCATTTTAAAGAAAATAACCTGAGAATCAATTAGTTTGCTTTTTTTAATATCAAAATCAATATCAGCTCTTAAAAACTCTTCGGCAAGCATAGGAACGTCAAATTTGATGCTGTTATAGCCTGCTATGTCGCTGCCTTGAAAGTAGTTAAGCAACTCTTTTGCTATATCTGCAAATTTGGGTTTATCTTTAACACTTTCATCGCTAATTCCATGAATATCAAAAGCTTCCTTGCTAATTGGGTGTTCAGGATTTAACCGAAAAGTTTGCTTTTCTTCCTTACCATTGGGGTGAACTTTGAGAATAGAGATTTCTACAATCCTGTCATTCACCACATCTAAACCCGTTGCTTCAATATCAAAAAAAACAATTGGTTTTTTTAATTTTAATTCCATACAAAATTACTCAAGTTTGATAAAACAAAAAGCAAGCGTTGCGCTTGCTTCTTATTTTTTAAAATTACGTTTAATCTAAAGAAAAAAACAATTAAATTTTGAGGTAAAATAAACGCTTGTATTTACATTCAAAAAAAATTGCAATCTAATTCAATAAATCTAAATTTCTTAGAATATAGAAAGCCTAGCCATGAATCATCATTGGCATAAGAAGCATCATAATGTCTTCATTACTATCTTCTTTATCAACTGGCAACAGCAAAGTAGCTCTTGAAGGATCTGCCATTTCGAGTGCAATGTCCGAAGCAGGCAAATTATCCACAATTTGAATCAAGAAAGAAGATTTGAAACCAATTTCCATTTCGTCAGAGTTGTACTCGCAGTTGATGCGTTCGTAAGCAGAAATAGAAAAATCAATATCTTGAGCAGATACAAGTAACTGATTTCCATCCATTTTAAGTTTAATCAAATTGCTAGCTTGGTTTGAAAAAACCGAAACACGTTTCAACGAATTGTAAAAATCTAAACGATCAACAATCATTTTATTTGGGCTGCTAGTAGGGATAACAGTCTCATAAGCAGGATATTGTCCTTCAATTAAGCGGCAAACCAATTTGTAGTTGGTCAATTCAAAAAATGCATTTTTGCCATCAAACTGAATTTTAACATCATCGCTTTCTTTTGCCAGAATATTTTTAAGAAGTAAAGCTGGTTTTTTGGGTAAAATGAACGATGCCTCGTCGTCAGATTTAATATCGTAACGTCTGTAACGTACCAATTTATGCGAGTCAGAAGCTACAAAAGAAGTATGCTCTGGTGTGGTTTGAAAAAATACACCATTCATAACAGGGCGAAGCTCGTCGTCAGCAGTAGCAAATACCGATTTATTTATTCCTCTAAGTAAAATTGGCGCGCCAATAAGCACAGTGTGAGCAGCTTCTTCTTTCAATTCAGATAAACGAGGAAAATCATCTCCATCTTGTCCTACTACACTAAATTTTCCATTTTCAGAAAGAATATCCACAGCCATGGTTTCCATGTTGATGTCAAAAGTAAGCGGTTGCTCAGGAAATTCTTTTAAAATATCGGTTAAGCGTTTTGCTTCGATAGCTATTTTTCCTCCACCTTGCGAATTGTCGATGATTAAAGAAGTAATCAAAGTCGAATCAAGGTCAGAAGCTGTAATAGTAAGCTCACTATCTTGCAAATCGAATAAAAAATTATCGAGAATTGGCAAGGTATTTTTAGGATTGATAACTCTAGAAATAGCTTGTAAATGAGAAACTAACTCTGTGCTAGATACTACAAATTTCATAAATTTTATATTTAAAGTTTGTTATTTTTTCATTATTTTGAAGTTTCAAAAGTAGCTAAATTTTTTCTAAAAAAAAAGAATCTCCCAAAGTTATTTTATATTTTTAATGTATTTTTTTTAAATTTCTATCAATCAAATCATTTAAATTGAAAAATAATAAAAAGCATTTTTAGATAATAAAAAGCATTTTTAGATAATAAAAAGGTATAAATCTTAATGAAATAGGCTTATTTTCTAAAACCGGCTAACATTTTAGGTTTATTTTTAATGAAAAAAACTGTAATAAAAGCCAAAATTGGATTTCTAAATAATAATCCAACAAGACCAACAACCCCAATCGCTATTATACCAAAAAACGTAAATCCAAATAGATGAAATGGTAGAAAAATTAGAATTGGAACAACAATAACTGGCATATTAGCAACCATTTGTATAATTTGAATTCCTTCATAATTAAAAAAAGCTCCTTTAGAATTGTCAATTTTAGAATGATTAAAACAACCAAAGAAAAGAAAAAGATAAACAGAAAATCCGCAATTGAAAAGAAATGCCGCAAAATTTATTGCCAATATTTTCAACCCAAAAAAGCCATAAGGTAAAGATAGTAAGAAACTAATTGTATTAAATGCCAAAATAAGATAGTATTTTGATAAAATATATTCGTTGCTTTTTATTGGTTTTGAATGTATTAGATTGAAATATTTGCTTTCCCAAGCAAAAATTAATTGAGCATATTGCATACTGAACGCAGCAGTCAGAACTGCTGAAAGTGCTATCAAAAAATAAAAATTTTCCCTATATAATTCTTGCGCATAAAATATTAAAAAATAAGGAATCATAAAAAATGCAATAATTAAATAGGTTTTTGAGCGTTTTCCACGCCAAAGCATTTTTAGTTCGAGCTGAATTAAATTTCCTATTTTCCCAAACTTGTCGAAAAATACAAAATCTTTGATGTTTTTTTCAGAGTCCGAACTAATTTGAAGCGCATCTAAGTAAGAATACTTTTTCATCAAACTAAATGAAAACCAATAACTTACAATCATAAAAGCCAAAGGAATAGTAAGCAAAGCAAAATTATGAGCAATTTGAAAAATCCCTTTTTGAAAATAAACAGAAAACAGTACGTAATTTGCAGAATCTAAGTATATTAGAAATAAAAAACTAAAAACACTCAAAAAGACAAAAAGCGGTTTTAATAAAAATTTTTTCTTTAAGAAAAAAACAAAAAAGCTATTTGTAAACACTAAAAATAAGACAGATAAAAACCAATTTATGGCAAATAATAATCCTTTTTGAACAAAAACAACCTTAATTGCAAACGGGAATAAAATAATTAAAGGTAAAAAATTAAAAAAAGTAAAAAGTGATTTTTGCATCAAAAAATGAAAAATTTTTGTTTTCGAAATGGGCAACAATAAATAAGGCTGAATTTTAATAATTGGTAATTTCTGTAAAAAAAAACGCGTAACTATGTCAATAACAAAATAATAGAACAGAAAAAGTGAAAATTTTGCAACAATGTCTTCTTTAGGAAAAATCTTTTGCAAAATAACATCAATATATAATGCCAAAATTACAAAATAAAATACGAAAAGTGCCAGAAAAATAGCGAGTAAAATATTAATTATCAAACTTTTACGCCAAAAAGGAGAGCGCATTTTTTCCAACCACTCGTGCAAAATAAGTTCTTTAATCATAGCAAAAAAATTAAAAACTTTCCAAAAGTTTTTTGGCTTTTGGAAAGTTACAAAATATCAATAGATTGAAAAGCAAAAAGTTAAGCTTTTACAAACGAAATAGCCTTATTAATAGCATTGTCCATGCCGTTGAGGTCTTTACCGCCGGCAGTTGCAAAAAATGGTTGTCCGCCACCGCCGCCTTTCATTTCTTTAGCTGCTTCACGAATAATGTTTCCTGCATGTAAACCTTTATCAGACACTAAGTTATCAGAAATCATAATTGCCAAATTTGGCTTGCCATCAATTTCAGCAGCAATTGCCAAAAATAGATTATCTACCTCATTTTTAATTTGATAAGCCAAGTCTTTGAGTGAATTTGCATTATCAATGCTTACTTTTCCGGAAACAACATTAATATCGCCAATTTTTGAAATATTTTGCAGTAAGCTAATTTTTTCCATTTTAGCTTTTTCTTTAGCAAAAATCTCCACTTTTTTAGAAAGTTCGGTATTTTCGGTCAAAAGTTTTTCAATAGCTTGGCTAATTTTGCCCGAAGTTTTCAAAAGTTGCTTAATTTCTTTGAGTTGCAAGCTTTCGTTGCGAGCAAATTCATCGGCTTTAGCTCCTGTGATAGCTTCAATTCTGCGGATTCCGGCAGCCACAGCCGATTCGGCAATAATTCTAAAACTTCCAATTTGCCCGGTGGCTTGCACGTGAGTTCCTCCGCACAATTCAGTAGATTCGCCAAAACGAATTACGCGTACAAAATCGCCATATTTTTCGCCAAAAAGAGCCATTGCTCCCATTTTTTTGGCTTCATTCATCGAAACGCCTCTTTTTTCGTCAAGCGAAAGGTTTTCTCTTATTTTTTCGTTCACAAAGTCTTCAACCTTAATTATTTGCTCATCAGTAAGTTTCTCAAAATGAGAAAAATCGAAACGTAAATAATCTTTGTTCACAAGCGAACCTTTTTGCTCAACATGTGTACCAAGTATTTGGCGCAAAGCCAAATGCATTAAGTGCGTGGCAGAGTGATTGTTAGCGGTTGAAAATCTTGCTTTTTTATTAACGGTAGCATTAAATTTTGCGTCAATAAAATTTGGTAACTCTTTGGTTATGTGAATAATAATTCCATGTTCATTTTGAGTATCCAAAATTTCTGTTTTTTGGTTATTAAATTCAATATAACCAGAATCTCCCACTTGTCCGCCACTTTCGGCATAAAATGGTGTGCGGTTGAAGACCAAATGATATAATTTTTTATCTTTTTGTGTTACTTCTCTATATCTAACTATCTCAACTACAGTCTCTAACGTATCATAGCCTACAAAACCAGAGTTTTCTACATCGTCCAAAATTTCCCAATCGCCTTCTTGCGTTGCAGCTGCATCGCGCGAGCGATTTTTTTGAACTTGCATTTCAGCTTCATATTCCTTATAATCAAGCGTTAACTTGTTTTCACGAAGCACTAACTCGGTCAAATCCAATGGAAAACCATACGTATCGTAAAGCACAAAAGCAATGTGCCCGCTAATTTGAGTTTTATTTTCAGCTTTCGTAGTATTCATCACTTTTTCGAGCAAGCCCAAACCTTTTTCGATGGTTTTAAGGAAAGAATGCTCCTCTTCAAAAATCACTTTTGTAATGATTTCTTCTTGGCTAACTAACTCAGGATAAGCCTCTCCCATCACTTTTTTAAGTGTAGGAACTAATTTGTTGATAAAAGGTTCGGAAATTTCCAAAAACTGGTATGCATATCGAATTGCACGGCGCAAAATTCGGCGAATTACATAGCCAGCTTTGTTGTTCGAGGGCAATTGTCCATCGGCAATTGAAAATGAAACAGTGCGTAAATGGTCAGCAATTACACGCATTGCAATGTCAACTTTATCATTTTCTCCGTATTTTTTGCCGGAGAGTTTAGCTATTTCTTGAATAATATCTTGAAAAACATCGGTATCGTAGTTTGAAGTTTTACATTGAATTGCCATGCACAAACGCTCGAATCCCATTCCTGTATCTACGTGTTTATTAGGCAATAAAGCTAAACTTCCATCAGCTTTTCGGTTAAATTGAATAAATACCAAGTTCCAAATTTCGATAACCAACGGATTGTCGTGATTTACTAATTCGGCACCCGAAATTTTCTTGCGCTCTTCATCTGAACGCAAATCGATGTGAATTTCAGAGCAAGGTCCGCAAGGTCCGGTTTCGCCCATTTCCCAAAAGTTGTCTTTCTTTGAGCCATTTAAAACTCTGTCGGCAGGTAAATATTTCTGCCACAATGCTTTAGCTTCTTCATCAAGTTCTAAGTTATCGTCTTTACTGCCTTCAAAAACAGTTGCATAAAGTCTATTTGGGTCTAGTTTGAATCTACCTACCAAAAGTTCCCAAGCCCAATCAATGGCATCTTGCTTAAAATAATCGCCAAACGACCAGTTCCCAAGCATTTCAAACATGGTATGATGGTAAGTATCGTGTCCAACTTCCTCTAAGTCATTGTGTTTACCCGAAACTCTTAAGCATTTTTGCGAATCTGCTATTCGAGGAAATTTAATAGGTGAATTACCTAAAAATATATCTTTAAATTGATTCATTCCGGCATTGGTAAACATCAATGTTGGGTCATTTTTGATAACCATAGGTGCAGAAGGAACTATTTTATGTTGTTTGCTTTCAAAGAATTGCAAAAATTCGTTTCTAATTTCTTTTGAAGTCATTTATTTTCGTATTAATATTGTAAACTATAAATTAAACAGCTTTTTTATCTAATGTTTTTGGTTTATTTTATTTATTTTTATAAAAACAATTAATTTGCTAATTACAAAGCACTTATAATAGATTTACGTTAACAAATTTTGTTTTCAAACTTATCTAAAAACTTGCAAATATATAAAAAAGCTTTTTCTTAAAAAAAAATTAATTTCTTGCATTTTTTTCAAAAACTTAGTATTCAAAGTATTTGAAACTGCAAAAATTTTTGATTAAAATAATCAGATACAATAAATATAAAAATATAAAATAGTCTACGAAAACAAAAAGATAACTACCTTATTTAATGAAGTTTACATATAATTTAATTTTTTTTTAACTAAAAAGATGATGATAAATTAATTTCAAAAAGGTAAATTTGTAAAAAAACAATACGAAGTCAGTGTAGTTAAAAAATATCTTTTTTTTGTTGCTTTCTAATTTTCAAATATATAGATAAATTTAATATTCAATTAACATAAATTCGCAATGTAAATGCAAAGCAATTTTTTTCAATTCGTCTCAATACCAAAACAAATCTTTCTTTATAAAGAAGACCGAAAGATTGAATTGACTGTATTTGCTTCATTTTTAGCACTTTTAACTATTTTACCTTTGCTTTATCTTCACTTTTATTCAAACGAATATCATGAAGAATATTTTATGGAAGATTATTGTTATGTAATAGACGATAAAACATTTATAATCAATACTTTAACAAAAGCTAGTAAAACGTTAAAATCAATACAACTACCTGATAATAAAACATTTGCAACTGATTCATCGCGTTATAAGAACATACCTTATATATATACAAAACATTCATGCATAAAAGAAATTCTGGCTAAGCTTTCAAAAAAGCTAGCAAATAAAAATATAGAAAACTATTTCCCAAATTTATTGCCCCTTGATAAAAAATATTCAAAAATAGCATCGCCCTTTGGGAATCGAAAACATCCGATTTTACGAGGTAGCCGAATCCACGAAGGAATAGATTTTGATTCTCCTCATGGAGTAAAAGTCTATGCCTCAGGGTCCGGAATAGTTACAGAAGCCGGTCAGATGAATGGTTATGGAAAAGTAATTATCATAAAACATACAAGTTTGCTCGAATCAAGATATGCACATTTAAGCAAGATTATAATAAAAAAAGGGCAAATGGTTAATAAAGGTGATTTTATTGGAAATGTGGGCAATACAGGGCTTTCTACAACTTCACATTTACATTTTGAAATTCGAAAAAATGGGGTTGCAGTAAACCCAATTTTGTTTTTAAATGGTAAAATTTCGACATTTTAAATAAAAAAAATGAGAAAAATTTTAAAATTAAATAATTTCTACTATTTTAATGTAATCAAATCAAAGTTAAATAGTTGTAATAATGCAAATTAAAAGGATTATTATCTGTTAAATAAATGTTAAATATACCAAAAAAAATAGACCATTTTGAGCATTAAAATGTAAAAGTTATCAACAATTTATTAATTTTTACTGAAATAATTTGGATATTAATATTATATATAAGTATATTTGCAACGGAAAAAAAAAATGTCTCAAATTATTCAGAAGGCATTGATAAAAGAAATAGTGCTAAAAAATCTAAACCCATTTAAAATGTTTTTTTAGCGAGTCTAAAACAAATTTAAATTATGCGAAAAAGTAAGTATCATTTCAATCCGGAAACGCTGAGTTTCAAGAAAGTTGAATTTAGCTTTTTAGAAGATTTTTTAAAGAAATTACTCTCACAAACAGGCATCAGTTTACTCATCGGAATTGTATTTTTTATAATAGCATTTAACACCATCGATTCGCCGAGTTTGCAACAACTCAAATCCGAGAATAAAAAAATACTACTCAAATACGACTTATTGCAGTCAAAATTACAAAAATCAGCTATTCTATTATCAGAAATTCAAAACAGAGACGATTTTAAATACCGCCCAATTTTCGAAGCCGATCCAATACCACAATCAATACGTAATGCAGGTTATGGAGGTACCGAACAATTCAAAGAACTAGAAGGTTACGAAAGTTCAGAATTGCTGATAGGTTTGAACATACATTTGAGCAAATTATCGAAACAGCTTTATGTTCAATCAAAATCGTATGATGAACTAGTAAAAAGAATTAAGGAAAAAGACAAAATGTTGTCGTGTATTCCGGCTATAAGACCCATTGCCAGTAAAGATTTAATACGTTTCGGCTCTCCTTTTGGTATGAGAATGCACCCAATTTTAAAATACAAACGCATGCACTACGGCGTAGATTTAACTGCCGAGCAAGGCACAAAAGTTTATGCATCTGGCGACGGAGTAGTACAAAGAGCAGATGCAGCTTGGCATGGCGGTTTAGGTACCAATGTAATCATTGACCACGGTTATGGTTATGAAACTGTTTACGGACATTTAAGTAAGTTTTTAGTAAAAGAAGGACAACGCGTTAAACGCGGAGATGTAATTGCTTTGGTAGGAAACACTGGCTTATCTACAAGTCCGCATTTGCATTACGAAGTACGAAAAAATGGAACTCATGTAAATCCGGTTAACTATTATTACAACGATTTAAGTGATGAAGAATATGACAAAATGATTGAAATGTCGTCAAGTGAAGACACACACGTTTTTGAAGATAAAAAATAAATTTATAAAAAAACAAAAAAAACCCCGTGCTAGTTAAGTTCGGGGTTTTTTTTTGAAACAAAATTATCTAAATTTGCAATTCATTTTTAATATAAAATTCTGAAATATAAGTATGAAAACAATCAAAATACTAGGTCTTTTTGCATCGCTTTCTTTAATATTTTTTTCGTGCAATTCAAATTCACAAACAGTTGATAAAGAATCGATTAAAGACACAATAACACAACCCTACGAAATTAGAGGCGACTGCAAAAAAGCAAAAGATGTCGGCACAATTGAAGCATACAATGCTTTTATAAAAAAATATCCAAAGTCGGAATTTACCGATACAATTTTAAACCTACGAAGCAAACTAGACACAGTAA
Source organism: Draconibacterium orientale (assembly GCA_022729915.1). GTDB lineage: Bacteria > Bacteroidota > Bacteroidia > Bacteroidales > JAIFNL01 > JAIFNL01. Next base: position 12,683 of record DZBP01000015.1, read on the forward strand.
AACCTGATTTGAAATTCAAACAAACCCAACTAAAATGGGAAAATGCAAAACTAGCTTATGCCGAAAAAGAAAGCATTGTAAAAGAATTATTAAAATCTAAAGAAATAGATTATTCAACTCTCGAAACGTTTATACGAATAATAAAAAATGAGCAAGTATTAGAAATTTGGTGCAAAGACCGAAAAAATAATCACGTATTTCAACTCATCAAAACCTACAATTTGTGTATAACCAAAAATACAGACAAATTGCGAGGAACTGATTTGTTAGTACCCGAAAGTTTTTACTATATTGCTAATTATTATCCATTTAGCCCATACATGTTGCGTTTAGAAATCAATTTCCCGAACGAATCGGACAAAAAGCGAGGCAGAAGTGGAGGCGATATTGCTATTCACGGCGGCTGTTTTTCAACGTATTGCACACCTTTTACCGATGAAGACATTAAAGAGATTTATATTTTTGCTGTAGAAGCTAAAGCAAAGGGAATCAGCCAAGTGCCAGTACATAATTACCCTTATCGAATGACAGAAGAAAATTTCAAAAAATATTCTTCTGATCCAAAATACAAAGACGATTTAAAACGAATTACACTTTGGGAAAATATGAAAGAAAATTATCAATATTTTGAGCAACACAAACAACTACAAGATTTTACTGTTGACAGTAAAGGTAACTACATTTACAAAAAATAAGCACCAGTGCTATTTTATTTTGAGCAAACATTTTTGTAATCAAATAATTTTTAAGCACTTAGTAAAATGAAATATTCAATTAAATTTAGTTCACTACTTAAAATAATAAAATAAAAAAAATGAATAAATTAATTATAAGTTTTTTAGCTATTTCTGCATTCTTAGTTGTTGCATGTAATTCAGGAACAGAAGCTTTAGCTAAATCAAAAGCCAAAAGTATAGGCGAAATCGAACAATTTATCAATTCAAACCCATCGGATAGCGAGCTCGAAAAGGCAATAATTATACGCGATTCACTAGTTTTTGATAGTATTTCAAAAATTAATACGATAGAAGCTTTTGAGTTTTTCGTTCAAAAATATCCGGAATCGGGTTTAATAAATTTAGCGAAAGAAAAAATAAAAGAACTATCAGGTATTCAGTTAGTTGTACCTTCTTTTAGAGGCGGCGAAGCTCGTAATTATTACGGAAACTACGCTCCTACTAACTTAAATGAAAACTGGAAATTAAGCCTTGGTTCTGGCAGAAGTTTTGCTTATGGAAAAATGTACGTTTGGACTGGTGCAGGTTGGACTGGTCAGCCCTTAGTTGTTGTGGATAAGAATGTTACCTATTTAATTCAAGGTGCTTTCGATTATCATTTACGAAAAATAAACGCACAAACGGGCGAAGTAATTTGGAAATATAAATTCGATGATATTTTAAAAGGAACAGGAACTGTTTTTATCAACAAAAACGCACGCAACGAAGAGGAAAGAGTAGTAGTAATGCAAGGCAGCCGCCGTGGCGAAGTAGGAAACTCGGCTATTGCCCCAAGTTTTAGGGCAATTTCATTTTTGAGCGGAAAAGAACTTTGGCGCATGAACAGCGAAAAAACAGCAAGTTACTCACGCGATGTGGACGGTTCGGCTTTAGGTGTAGGCGACACAGCCTATATTGGCTTGGAAAATGGCTTATTTACCGTTTTCAATCCCGACCCACAATATGCCGAAATGAAAACAGGAATGTTGCAACCAAAAATATACCGACAACTTCCATTATTTGCCGAAAAAGATAAAGCCTCACACGGTGGTAACTTAGTAACCGAATCCTCTCCTACCCTTTTGGGCGACCGCATTTTCTCAACAACTGGCTCAGGACACGTGTATGGTTACAACATGAAAACCGGAAAAATAGACTGGGATTTTTACATTGGAGCGGATATGGACGGAACTCCACCTGCAACCGACGACAACTGCTTGTTAATCACCGTTGAAAAAGAATATATTGCAGGAAAAGGAGGAGTTTACAAACTTAATCCCGCAAAAACAGGCGATGAAGCGGTTGAATGGTTTTTTCCGACCGAAAACCGAAGTTACTTCACTTGGGCAGGCGGAATTATTGGTTCGGCAGCAGTAAATGATGCTTATGTTGGCGAAAATGAGCCACATTTGGCTGTTTTTACTGGAATTGACGGCAATTTGTACGTTGTTAATCACCAAAAACTTACATCAGAAAAAGTTGCAGGTACAGATGCTAAAACAATGTATCCTACACCCGAATTGGTTTTCAAGAAAAATGTAGGACCTACAATTTCATCGCCAATTATAGTTGGAAATAAAATTATTGTTGCAACTTATACCGGATTGTATTTATTTGAACATGACAAAAATCTAAATTTCAAGCAATTAGCATTTATGAAAGGTACTTTTGAAGCCTCGCCAATAGTTTGGAATGGAAAAATTTATATCGCGTCGAACAGTTCCGGATTTTTGTATTGCTTAGGAAATTAAGCAGTGAACCAAATTTAATTGTATATTTAATTTTACCAAGTGCTTAAAATTTATTTGATTACAAGAATATTTGTCCCAAATAAAATAGCACTGGTGCTTAAATTGTTTTTTACACAATTTTTTTGTAAATTTGCCTTCAATCAATAAGAAAAAAACGAAATAAAAAAACTTTTTTCAAAAACACATGAAAAATTCTAATAGCTTGAAACAGAACAATTTTCTAAGTCTTTTGACTTTCATAATTGTCGTATTTTTACTTATTTATATTTCGTCGTTTGTTTTTTTTAGAATTGATTTAACTTCAGAAAAACGATATACGCTTTCCCAAAGTACTATCGATTTGCTTAAAAAAAATAAAGAAGGCATTTATATAAAAATTTACCTCGATGGCGAAGGCTTACCACCCGGATTTAAGCAACTTCAACGTAGTATAAGAGAAATACTCGACGAATTTGGGGTTTATTCGGGCAATAATTTGAACTATGAATTTATTAATCCAAGCGAAAATCCAGACAAAGAGGTTCGTAAACAGATATTTACACAGCTTAGCGAAAAAGGAATTTTACCCATAGATTTAAACGATAAAGACAGCGAAGGAAAAGTAAGCCAGCAAATTATTTTCCCCGGTGCTTTGTTAATTTACAATGCAAAAGAAGTACCAATAAACTTTTTGAAAAACACAAAAGGTCAAACCGCAGAACAAAACTTAAATAATTCAATTCAATCGCTTGAATATGAATTTACTAATGCTTTAAGAAAACTTATTGCCGACGAAAGTCAAAAAATTGCTTTCATTCAAGGGCACGGAGAACTTCATGAATACGAATTAGTAGATATAACTCGAACATTAACAGAATATTATGAAGTACAAACCGGTGTTTTAGGAGGCAAACTTGGTATTTTAGACTATTTTAAAGCTATCATAATAGCAAATCCAACCAAACCATTTTCTGAAGAAGACAAATTTGTTATAGACCAATACATTATGAATGGTGGAAAAGCAATTTGGTTAGTAGATGGAGTAAACGCTTCTATGGACAGCTTGGCAACTGCACCTTCGGCATTGGCTATGGCAACAGAGTATAATATTAGTGATCAGTTGTTTAAATATGGCGCAAGAGTAAATCCTACATTGCTTATGGATTTGACTTGTGCTCCTATCGGATTGACAAGCCGTGCCAATAGTAATCAAGGAATTGAACTGTTTCCATGGCTTTATTATCCGGAAATACGTTCAGACAATAAACATTTCATTACCAAATATTTAAACTCAATAAAAACTCAATTTGCAAGCACAGTAGATACGGTAGGTGATAGTCCCGAAATAAAAAGAACAATTTTGCTAAAAAGTTCTAAATTTGCACGCGAAGCACACGTTCCGGTACGTTTAAGCCTCGAAATAATAGGAAAACAGCCCGACCCGAATGCTTTTAATAAGCCAAATTTACCTGTAGCCGTTTTGTTGGAAGGAAAATTTGAATCACTTTACAAAAACCGAAATATTTCTCATTTAGCCAACCAAATTCCAAATTTCAAAACCCAAAGCAAAGAAACAAAAATCATTGTGGTTGGCGATGGAGATATTGCTCGCAACGAAGTGGCTTCAAATGGCGAAGTTTTTCCACTTGGTTACGATAGAAACTCTGGCTTGAAATACGAAGGCAACAAAGAATTTTTGCTCAATGCCGTAAACTATCTTTGTGGCGACTCAGCTTTGATGAAACTTAGAATGCGCGAACTCCAGTTGCGACTGCTCGACAAACAAAGAATCCAAGAAGAAAGAACTAAATGGCAAGTTATCAATGTATTAATGCCAATACTGATAATTCTTATTTTTGCTTTTGCATTGTTTTTTATCCGAAAAAGAAAATATAGCTTGTAAAAAATTTCAAAATGAAACCCGCAAAAATATTTGCACTATTAATTGTTTTAATTTCAGCTATTTTAGTTTATTTTATGAGTTCCAAAAAAGGAACGTTAGAAAATGAGCTTAAAAATTTTGTTATCGAAGACACTGCCTCGATAAACAAAATCAAATTGATTTTCCAGAATAAAACGTTATTACTCGAAAAATCTGAAAACAATTGGAAAATAAACAACTCGTATATTGCTAGAAATGAAGCAATTTATTCGGTATTAAAAGTATTTAATCAACTGCAGATTCAATCGACAGTTCCAAATTCAAAACAAGATTCTGTTTTGAAATCATTTGAAAAAAATAGTTTTCAAGTTGAGATTTCTGGTAACTTTTATGGTTCAAAAGTATTCAAAATAAGCAATTTAGCAAATAATTCTGGAAGTTATTTTTTAGCAGAAAATTCTGAAAATCCGCTTATTTTGTATGTTCCGGGAATGAACAAAAACTTAACGACTTATTTTAGCATCAATCCAGCATTTTGGCGGTCGAAAATTGTGTTTGATTATTTACCAAGTAACTTAAAATCAGTTGAATTAAATTTTCCTTCTGAAAATGAAAAATCATTTAAAATAACAAATGACAAACAATTAGAATTATTTGATTTTCACAAAAAAAAGATAGATAATTTTTCTCTCGAGAATGGGCAAAATTATTTTTCGCTTTTTAGAAAAATTGAATACAAAAACCTAATTGAGCCCTCAGTTTTAAATATAAAATCATTCGTAGAAAAAGAAGTTTTTGCTATTATTGAAATAACCAATTCACAGAATAATAAAAACACCTTAAAACTTTTCCAGAAATTCAATGATAAAAACGAAATTGACTTGAATGTTTTGTATGGAATTCAGAATAATGAAACTCTCTTTGAAATTACTTACTTTGCATTAGACCCAATTTTGAAAGAGAAAAATGATTTCATAAAATAAAAACTAATTTACTATAAATAAAAATGTTACATTTAATAAAATTACACAATCAATTAGTAAAAGAGCAACTGCAAACAAAAATAAGTAGTATGTTGCTTTTTGTTATATTTTTTGCAATACCGGCTTATATTTTAATTGAATACAAGTTGTTTGCTTTAACTGCCTTAACAATTTTTCTTATTTTATTTGGCTTTCAAGCTTTCTATAAGCAAGATATTAACAGAAAAGGAATTTTAAATAATTCTGAATTTTCTGACAATAAATTAGCTCATCTTTTTATGCTCTTTGATTTTTTTGAATATAAAAATATAGCTATCTTATTTTTTGTCCTGCTAATTTCTATTATTCATTCTATTCTGGCAGCTTTTCTTGTACTGTTTTTTTCGCTGGGATTTTCGATGTTAATTTCTTGGTATTCAGTTATTACAAAAAAGAAACAGAGTAAAACTTATCGACATGCAAGCATGATTCCAATTTTTGTCATGTTTATTGCCTTCAATACAATCGGAAATTCTGAAAATTCGATAGCTGCTCGTTTCTTTTTTCACTTTTTGGATACAAAAATTACTCAAAATATTGAACTTTCCTACTTTTTTGTATTTACATTTTGCTTTTTTATATACTTGTTATCAATCAATTATATCAATAGAAATACAAAAACAATCAAAATGAAATTACCCGAATTTACAACAATTGAAAAAAAAGGAATATAACCAATCAGAAAGAAAAGCGAAATGATAAAAGCAACAAATTTACTAAAAAAGTATAAGAGATTTCAACTTTCAATTGAGAACTTAGAAATAGAAAAAGGCGAGAGTTTTGGCTTGGTAGGAAATAACGGAGCAGGAAAATCAACGCTTTTTAACTTAATCATGGACTTGATAAAACCCGAGCGAGGAAAAATTAGTATAAAAGAATATGAAGTTTCAAAAAGCGAAAATTGGAAATCTTTCACCTCTGCTTATTTGAATAGTGGTTTTTTAATTGATTTTTTAACAACCAAAGAATATTTCACTTTTATAAGCAAGTTATATAACAAAACATCGCAAGAGCTTGAAATGCAAATAAATGCATTCAAAGACTTTTTACCTGAAGATATTCTTTCTCAAAAAAAATACATACGAGATTTATCGGAAGGAAATAAAGTAAAGATTGGAATCATCGCCTCATTAATAGGCGAACCGGAACTATTAATACTCGACGAGCCATTTGCCCATTTAGACCCTCGTTCGCAAATTCAACTCAAAAATATTTTGAAAAAGCTAAACGATGAAAACCAAACAACCTTACTGATTTCTAGTCACGACTTAAACCATCTTACAGACGTTAGCAAACGAATTTGTTTGCTCGAAAATGGAAAAATAATTAAGGATTTTCAACGAAATGAAAATACACTCACCGAACTTGAAAGTTATTTTTCAGCTTAAAAAATAAAACCTTTTTTTTTTAATAAATTCAATTAAAAAAAACGCATTTTAAAGCTCCACTCCCATTATGCAAATATCATCTATTTGTTCATAATTGCCTTTCCAAGATTGTAAAGCATTATAAATCAAATCATATTGTTCATGCATTTTATTTTTGTGAATATCTGATAGCAATTTTTTGAAGTTTTTGTATTTAAATTTTTCCAAGTTTTCTCCTCCAAATTGGTCAGGAAAACCATCGGAAAAAAGATAAATTTTATCGTTTTTAGAAAGCTTAATTGCGTGATTAGCAAAAGGTTTTGCACTTTTACCAATTGCTTGTCGGTCTGCTTTTATTTCATACAAAAACGAGGAATTTTGAGTATAAGTGGGTTTTATTAATTCCTGATTATCAATTAATTGTTCTTTATCGGTTATAATATAAATGGGGTTGTGCGCTCCAGCAAATTCTAAATTAAAAGTATCGTAAGAAAAAGAGCAAAATGCAATGTCCATTCCGTCTTTTACATTGGTTTTCTGCGATTTAGACAAAATAGAGGTAACTATTTCATTCAGTTTATCCAAAATACTTGAAGGTTTTATAAGTTTAAATTCGTTCAAAGCGCGCTCTAAACCATCAAAACCAATTATACTCACAATTGCCCCAGGTACGCCGTGTCCGGTACAATCAATAACTGAGAAAAAAAGCTTATTTTCAATCTTTTTGAACCAGTAAAAATCGCCAGAAACTATGTCTTTTGGATTGAGAAAAACAAAAGCATCGCTAAAAACAGCCTTCATTTCGGCTACTTCAGGCAAAATAACATTTTGTATTTTTTGAGCATATTCAATGCTATCGGTGATTTCCACATTTTTTTGAGCTAAAATTTTGTTCATTTTTTGCTTCTGTTTGTAATTTCTATACAAAAAGAACAAGAAAACAAGTGCAAAAACTAGAAGAAGAGAAATTGACAATACAATAATTCGTTGGCTCTTTATTTCAAATTCTTGAAGTTTTATTTTGTTGTTAGCGTATAAAAGTGCTTTTTCAGTATCCGAAATTTCTTTTTCTGCAAGAAGGATTTCGGCTTCGCGCTCTTGTATTAACATACTGTCTTCGTGAGTTTTAGCTCTCAATTTCATCAATTCAAGCACATATTTAGCTTTGCCTACTTTGTCGCGCTGAAGTGAAATATCGGCAATATGCAATTCGATACTATCCTTCAAAGTTTTGTCCGATTTGTTGGCAAGTGCATCGTATTTTCGTTGCTTATCTTGCATTTTTTTCTCATCGGGCAATTTATTGTTTTTCAGCACATTTTTGTTGTTTTTAATCAAGTCGTTGCTTGTTTGAGAATTAATGTACGATAAGTCAGACTCCGAACTATTTTTAGAGCGTTCTTTAGCCGCATTAATTATTATATCATGCTCTTTTTCAGCATTTTCTCTTGCTCTAATTCTTATTTCGTTTGCGGCTTTGTAGGCTTCGGCAAGTAAACTGAGCGATTCTTTTTCTGTTTTGGATTTGTATTGATTTTCAAATAGTTCGAGTATTTGAGGAGATAGTTCTTTAATTTTAGTTTCGGTTTCAACAAGTCGTCCTCCTTTTAATTGCCTGATTTTAGCATCTAAACTATTGTCCAATTTTTCTTGATATTGCAAACTGCTAATGACATAACTGAAATATCCTCCACTACTATTTCCTATGAAATTAATTTTTATGGCATTTACCATGTATTCATCATAATTAATTTCGGGGTAAATTTTAAAAATTCTAAGGTTTATATCTACCGAAAAACTTTTCTGCCTTAATGTAGTTGGAAAGCGAGCATCGACAGTAAATTTTTTTGACAAATAGCCTTTTTTAGAAACTTCAACTTTGTAAAAATTTCCAAATTTCAAAACCAAATCGTACTTTTTAGAGTTTGTTCCGTCTAAAATAACAGTGTCTTTATCAGCAATAGCAGTTATTTTGGCATCAGAAACAAGCTTACCGTCTTCTTCTAATTGTATTTTAACAGTAAGATTTCCTTCGGCATTTGCATTGATTGCAAAAAAAAGAAAGAGTTGAAATAGATATAATTTTATAATTTTCACAGCAAAAAAATAATATTTGATTATATAAAAAACAAGAGGAACTCATTAATTTATTTTCTAAGATAACTATTTTTTGTTAAAAAAAAATAAAATTAAATTGCATTTTCAAAAAAAAGAGAAAAATAAAATAATAAAAAAAATAGCACATTAAAAAAAACAAATTGTTTTTTATTAAATAACTGAATTTTAATAGGTTTAGAATAAATCCGTTTCCAAAATTCACTTTTTGAGTATTCAAAAAAAAGACTTGCTTAAAAGATAAGCAAGTCAAAATCTTGTATAAATAAAAAGAATATTAAATTAAATTTCCTTTTTTTACTCTTTTTTTGCTTTGAATTTTTCGCCTAAAATTATTTCTTTCACTTCGTCGCCTCTTGTAAGAGTAGCTTTTGCGTCGCATGTGCCATCGCCGTAGTCTAGAATTATTGGCTCTTGGTTGTTGATTACAAATTCAACTTTTCCACTTTCAGGAAATTTACAAGCTACCGCTTTGCGCAAAGGAACAGTGATAGTTTTAGTGTAAGTATTTCCATTCCAAGTAGATCCGCTTTCATTTCCGGTAATATTAAACACATCGTCTAAGTGAGTATGCGTAAGTACGCCTTCTACAAGTTCGCGTGTGCGAGTAGAATTGTGAGTAATAAAAGCAGTTCCATCAGGAGTTGTAATTTTTCCACCAGTTATTGTTCTTGTGAAGGAAATGTTCAAATCATTATTTAATCCATTGTTTGTAAGCACTTTAGTTCCTTCAATTTTGTAGTCGTCCACGTAAAAATCTTCAAAAGTAGTTGTGCGTGTTGCGCCTTGCAAATACCAATAATTAGTTTGTGTTACATGAATTTTTCCTCTGTAAGTATGTCCGCTTGGAGCAGTGCAGTTTTCAGAACCAAAATCGAGAGTTGCGCTGTGAGGCCAAAATGCACCATTTTCGTTAGCATGAATGGTTATAGTCATGCAAGTAAAACCTGTTTTCTCGTCTGATTTCATTTCGGAAATAAAATTACTAGCTTCCTCAATTTCAGTAAGTTCAAAAGCATCTTCGGACAATTCAATGTCAGACAAATCGTCAGAACTTGCATCTAGTGCGTCTTCTTTTTCGCAAGAAGAAAATACAAAAATAGCAAAAATAAAAATTGCTACTACTGATAATAATTTCAAATTTTTCATAAATCTTAAATTTAAATTGTTTCACTTTTAAATAAAACTAGTTGTTTTAGTTTGTTTGAATATATGACGCTTCAAAACAAAAAAGGTTTAATCAGTTTTGAATTTTTTTTTCAAAAAAAATGAAAATATTTACAATTATCTAATATACAAGACATTAAATGGCAAAAAAAATCGTTAATTTTTTCCAATTATTCAACTTGGTTTCAAAATTCATTTGTGCATTTGCTGGACTTGTAGATGGTAAACTTAAAAAAGTGATGTTGGGAATATCGCCAATGTATTTGCGAAAAAATGCCTCAGCAGATTTTCCATTGAAAGCTATATATTTGATATTCTGAAAATTAGAACATAAATCAGCAATAGAATTTACTTTTACGTTTTTAATTGATGAATCTGAACTACCAACTCTTTCGCATGAAAACACGGTGTCCCAAAGCCCTATTTTGTTCATTTTTAGCAAATTAATTTTATCGGTGTAATTTTCTGAATATTCTGTGTTAAATAAAGTAAATAATATTTTCCAAAAAGAATTATTCTTATTTGCATAATATTCAAATTGTTGCAGTGATTTTTCACCCGGAATACTACCCAAAATCAATATCTGTGTATCTTCAAATACCAATGGCTCAAAGGATTGAATCATAAATCGTTACTTTTGTTTTTTAATTTTAAGAGTTATATATTTTTTGTTAATCCACTATAAATCTATAAGTTATATATAATCAAGTGTATCAAGAAATGAGCAATTTTTAAAAAGTTTCATTTTTTTTTTGATAAATCACACAAAATAGTTCAATCTAAAAAAGTAAGCACCAATGCTATTTTATTTGGAGCAAACATTTTTGTAATCAAATTAATTTTAAGCACTTGGCAAAATAAAATACAGTTAAATTTAGTTCACTACATAAAAGTTCAAAAATAGAAAGAATTAAAATAAAAGTACAAAACTTTGATGAAATTCAATTAAATAACTATATTTGACAAACTATCAAAAAGCTTATTTTACAATTCAAAATACAAATATTTATCTAATATTCAAATAATTATAAGCCAAAAATCATGAAAATTCTGTTCGTTATTATACTTAATTTTATATTTTTTTCAAGCACAACAATCGAAAAGCCAGCAGAAAAAGAAGGAATAAATAGTTGCAAAGATTCTTTACCCAATGATGAAATTGTTGTGCAATATTCTGAAAATGATATAAAAAAGGTAACAGAAATCTTAAAAAAAGGAAAAAAACAAGCTTGGTATAAAAAAGAGCTTGGGCAAATTGTTTTATTAGTTGGAAATGAATTACTTGGAACTGAATATGTGGGTGGCGTTTTAGATAAAAATACAGAAGAGCAGCTTACCATTAATTTAAGTGCCCTCGATTGTGTTACTTTTGTAGAAAATTGCAGCACTTTGGCTGGGCTGATAAAACGTCAAAAAACTGATTTTGATAGTTTTACAGAAGAATTGCGCAAGATAAGATATCGAAATGGAAAAATAGAATCGTATGCTTCGCGTTTGCATTATTTTTCAGATTGGCTTTACGAAAATGAAAAAAGCAAACGAATAGAACAACTTTCTAGAAAAATTGCAAATACGCCATACTTGGTTAATTTATTTATAATGAGCGAAAACCACGATAAATATCCGTTAATAAACAACGAGAGTTTATTGCAAGAAATCAAAGCTAAAGAAATCGAAATTTCGGCACGAACCTATTTTTATATTCCCGAAAATGAAATTAATAAGCACAAAAATCAAATTCCCGATGGTGCGATTATTGCAATAACTACTGATTTTAAAGGAATTGAAATAGCGCACACAGGTTTTGCAATACACCAAAACGGCGAATTGCATTTGTTGCACGCTTCGAGTAAAAGCAAAAAAGTAGAAATTTCGGAGTTGAGTATAGAAAATATGCTTCTGGCAAATAAACTACAAACAGGAATTATGGTTTCAAAACTTTTAAAATAACCGATTTTCAGAATTTTGTATTGTTTTATTTTAACAGATTTTTATTCTTGAGGCACTATTAAACGAACAATTAATTATCACAACATAAATAAAAAAAATATGGGTTTTCTTATTGAAATATCGCTGATTGCGATTGCTATTTTTGTAATTTTAGTAATCTTTGGTGGCAGGCTTTCGGCAAATGCAGCTAGTAGAGCGGCAAAAATAATTATGGAAATTGACAAAAAGTACGAAAATTTTGTTCAAAAAAAATTAACCGTTTCGGTTTTGAAAAAATCGGATTTATCCATTGATAAAGAAATGATTAAAGAAGAGGTTATGATTATTTTGAAACCGGATATTGAGGCATTGATATCGCAAATTTCGGCTACAAAAAATGCGTCAGATGTAAAAATTAACTATAATTCTAATTATTTTCAAAATTTGAAATCGCTAGCCGAAAAATATTACAGAATTACAAATGATAGAAATTCGCCAATTTTGTCGCACGAAGAAAATGAGGAGTTTTTTGAAGCCATTCGCACAGGAATTAACGCCGATTTGACCAAAAGAGTTCTCGATTTAGAATCGGGTAATTTGTAAAAAAAAAAGCCCACAAAATTTTCATTTTGTGAGCTAAATTTTATTGCACTATAAAAAGCATCAAGTGGCTAAATTGCACAATATAAACTATTTATGCAATAGTTTGAAGTGTAAATAATGCACCCGGATTAATACACATCACCGGAATTTCGGAAGGATTTGAAATCATTTTTTGCTGTGAAGGAGTAATAAAAAATTCACCAGCTCCACGGCTTGGGTAAATCATAATCAGAATTAAATTGGCATTAATTTCAGCAGCATATCTGTTGGTTTCATCAGCTAAATAAGCACTATCGCGGGTAGAAACATTAACAGTGTATGATATATTTTGCTTGTCTAATTTTCCTTTCACATAATTCAAGTTGTTTTTTACGCGTTTAGCCAAATACGTATCCGCTTCGGTAGGAATTAAAATATTGATTTTAGAGTTAAATTTTTTAGCAAAAAAGATAGCCCAATCGGTTTTTTGGATAGATTCGTGTTGCGAATCGAGAGGAAATACAATGTTATCATACATTTCGTTTACAGGACCTTTGCTTTGAGTAAGCATAAACGGAACAGGCGAATGGTAAATAACTTTTAGGGCATTACTTCCGGTAAGGTGCTGAATTCCTTTTACTCCATGAGTTCCCATCACCACAAAGTTAGCCGAAATCTCGCTCGCCACAGCAGTAATGGTGTCGTAAATATTGCCCTGAACAGCCAAAATATCTGTAGCAAGTTTTTCTTCACGCTCAATTCTGTCAGCCAATTCTTGGAGGCGATTTTGTGTTCCGGCTTCAATAATTTGGTCTTCGTATCTATTTTTTTTACCTATAAAAATAAATGGTTTTTCAATAACATGGAGCAAATTAATTTCGGCACTTATTTGCTTTGCCAAAAGCGTTGCATGTTGAATAGCAGCATTGGAAACCTCCGTAAAATCAACGGGTACAAGAATTTTATTCTTATCAATATTCATAGCTTTTAGTTTTAGTAGTTGTTATTTTTTTGTAGTATAAAATTTAAAGTTAACTATTAAAGAGGAATCTTAGAAGTTCTTGTTTCAAAAAAAAGTTGCAATTCGTAATTAAAATAAGACTTACCCAAAATTAATTGATTATTAAATTCCGATAAGTACTTAAAAATTAAAAAAATAAGAACTTTTTAAAAATCCCATAAATTAGTTTTTGTCAAAAATTAAAAAATTAGTATCAATAAAATAGATTATTCTGAAAGCAAATTAGCACTTGTGCTTTCTAAACTGATGAAACTGCACATAACGCAAATTCCATAGTTTAACTTTCAATGCAATTTACAAAATATATTTATTAATTCATAAAAAAAGAATACTTTTTTTTGTCTTTTTACAAAAAAATAATTAAAAAAGTATTATTTTTTTCGAATAAAGCAAAGATTCTTCTTAAAAAAAAAGGCAATACATTCATTTTCAGATATTTAAACTTAAATAATCGATAAATAAAAAGAAAAATCGGCAATGAATTTTAGGGAATATTTTATAGAAAATCCGGCTATCTGTTCAAAGATTTTAAACATTGATAAAAAACCCCAAAGTAATTTTAACAGGTGTTTTTACTGATGCGTACTGTTTTGTTTTGCCTAATTTTTTTTTATTTCAAGCACGATAATTACCTAACAAAAACATATTAACTACTTTGATAATCAATCATTTAATAAGCAAATTTAAAGAAAGTAATTTGATATTTTATCAATTTGTTTGTTGTTAAATTGAGAATAAATATTTAGGTTTTCGTAATAAAAATGGTTCTCAATAAAAAAAGCAAAAAAAAGACAAATAACATGTTTTCGGATACTAAAAAATCCATAAGATTCTGAAAATCTTATGGATTTTTGTTGTGTAACATTAAACAGAAAAAAAACCTGACTAAAATCGATAACTTAAACCAGTAAAAACAGTAAAATAATAAGGTCGATAATAAATTGGGTAATTTTTGTTGAGTGAAACCAATGAATATTTAAAACTAGGCTCCACGTTCATGTAAATTTTTTGTCCAAATTTATAAGCAAAACCTAAACCTATATTGCTGTTGTAGATAAACTTATTGATATTGTTGGTTTTTCCAATTTCGTATTTTTTAGTATCTGATTGTAAAAAAACTCTATTTTTAAGCAACACATTGGTACTAATTCCTGCAACTAAACTTACCGAAACTCTCGAAATATTATTTACAAAATTATATTTCAGGTTGAGCGGAACTTCAACATATTCAAAGTTTTGTAAAAGTTCGACTGTAAGTGGTTTACTTTCGAGCAATTGAGTTTCTGCTTGGTTCCATTCAGAAAAATTATAATTGTCGTTAACCGAAATCGTTCCGGCAGAAGTAGTTAAAATGTATGTCTGCTCTTGAATGTCGTTAATTAAAGCTTGCGAAATATTTTGATTTGCTTGCCCTATAGTTGTAATATAAATGCCTGAAAGCAAAGCCCATCTATTTTTTGATTTATATTCTACACTTATTCCGCTTGCAAAAGAATAAGTTCCTTGTTCCTTTTCATCGTAAAAATCCTTGTCTTGAATTTCTTTGGTAACTCCGTCAGCACTAGCTCTTCGAGGTTCAGCATAATTAGAGTTCGTTTCGGAAAAACGATACGAAAAAACCGGTGAAAAATATCCGCCTACGAGCCAAGCCGCTTTGCTTTTTGCTTTTTTTAAATCAATATTCGAGCTGGTTTGTTCCAATTCAAAATTGTTTGGATTGTAAATAGCTGTTGTACCAAATGATTTTCTTTCCATAGGCGAGCTTACAAGCAACAAACCAAAAGTATCTCGGCTTTGTGCAGTAAAGTTTGTTTTAGAAAATCTATTTTTATCAATTTCCTCTAAATCCAATTTCATATCACAAGAAGTAATTATCTGTATATCAGGATTTTTAGATGAAATATAAGCCAATTTATCAATATTTTCAGTCAAATTAGCATCACCAAATTTTGCTTGAGCCAATCTTTTACTTGCTTCGGCTTTTTTAACATTCTGTACTAATTCTTTGATTGAATGGCTAATATCGGTTGAAGGAATTTCCACCAAATCAATATCGCTTTCAGAAACATTAAATTCAGCAAGGTTCTCTTTTTCGTAATTTGTAAACATCAAACCTGCTGTAAATGAGAGCAATATAGCAATTGAAGCAGCCAAAGTTCTAATGTAAAATAAGCGTCGTTTCTTTTTGTTGGCATCAATTTTTTCGGTTACATTTTGCCAAACAAAGGCAGGAACTGCCTCTTCGTGCTGAGATAGAGCATTTTTGAAAACTAAATCTATCGAATTTGCTTCATCAATTGAAAAAGTTTCTGATTGTAAGTTTTGGTCTAAATTAGTAGAAATATTTTGCCAAACAGAAGCAGGAATTTCTTCTTCGTAGTTGGCTAATCCTATTTTAAATAATTGATCTATTGAATTTTGAGAAGAAGAAATTACATTTTCATCAAGCTTTTGAGCAATATTTTGCCAAACCGATTCAGACATTTCTTCTTCGTGGTTTGTTAGCACATGCTTAAATAATTGGTCAATAGCTACTTGCGACTCCACTTGAGTAGAATCAGCCGTTTTATTGTCGAGTTTTTGAGCAATATTTAGCCAAACCGAAGGAGAAATTTCTTCTTCGTGATTTTTCAAACCATTTTTGAACAAAGAATCAATATGTTTTTGTTCGTTTAGCATGCGCCCAGTTTATCTTTTTTTGTATAATACAATTCATTTACTTTGTCTTGCAACACCTTACGAGCACGTGCAAGATTGGATTTAGAAGTTCCTTCAGAAATAGCAAGTTGTTCAGCTATTTCTTTGTGTGAATATCCTTCAATGGCATATAAGCTAAAAACCACTTTGTATTGTGGACTTATCGAACTAATAATCTGCATCAATTCGCCTGCTGAAATGTTGCTAATCAAATCGTCGTAACTAAGTTCCTGTTCGTAAGGCTTATAGTCATCTATCGAATAGAGTCTGTTTTCCTTTCTATAACGCTCAAGTGCAGTATTTACAACTATTCGACGAATCCAACCCTCAAAAGCTCCATCATTGTTGAATTGCTCAATTTTTTCGAAAATTTTAATAAAAGCATCTTGAATAATGTCCTCAGCAGCGGTTCTGTCTTTTGCATAAACCAAAGCTACTGCAAACATTTTCTTTGCAAACATCTGAAAAAGCTTAGCTTGCGCGTCGCGTTTTCCATTTTTACAGTTTTTTATTATTGTTTGTAATTCGTCCAAAATTCGTAAAATTTGTTTTTATAAAGAGTTAATTGCATTTCGTAAAAAAAACATTAATTTTACTACAAATATAATTTTTTTTAATATTTCATGCAACAAAAAAAAGAAAATAACCTGCCAATTCTTATTCTAAGATTAAAAAATAGTAGTTTATCAAAAAAAAGAACAAAATATCGGAACAGGTTATATTTCTTATAAAAATCCCTTTAAGCTTATCTATTGAGAAGATGCAAAGGGTTGCAAAAAAGTTGCGTGTATCTAAAAAAAAAATAAATATTTTTTCATTTTTTATTATATTTGCAATCTGAAATTGTCTTAGTTTTCTTTTTAAAAATTCAAATTTAAAGCATGAAATTTTGAATTGTAAACTTTAAAAAAAAACAGACTTTCACTACTGCAACATATTGGTAATCATAAAATTAAAAAACATTTCGATAACAAACAAAAATAAAAAATATGAGTATTTTATTAGACCCTAATGCTTGGATTGCTTTACTAACGCTTACTTTTCTGGAAATAGTACTTGGCGTGGACAATATTATTTTCATTTCAATAGTATCGAACAAATTGCCAGCCGATGAACAAGAAAAAGCTAGAAAAATAGGACTTTTTTTAGCACTTTTCTTAAGAATTGGAATGCTAATCGGAGTAGTTTGGGTAATTCATCACTTAACAACTCCTTTGTTCACAATTATGGGTAAAGGCTTTAGTATCAGAGAAATAATACTTTTTTCGGGTGGCTTGTTTCTTTTAGCCAAAAGTGTTTCTGAAATAGGACACAAAATGGAAAACATTCACCACGAGATAAATAACACTAAAGCCACCAGTGTAATGAGCGTTATTTTTCAAATAGCCATGCTCGACATTGTTTTCTCATTCGATTCGATTCTAACTGCCGTAGGACTTTCCGACGATGTTGTGATAATGATTGTGGCAGTGGTTATTGCACTAGCTGTTATGATGGTTTATGCCGGAAAAATTAGTCGTTTCATAGCTCAAAATCCAACATTAGAAATTTTAGCTCTTTCATTTCTCATTTTGATTGGTTTTATGTTGGTTTTGGAAGGATTCCATATCGAAATTCCAAAAGGTTATATTTATTTTGCTGTTTTCTTCTCTATGGTAGTGGAAATGATAAATATGAATATTCGCAAAAAAAGAGTCAAAACTCCAATGAAATAATTTCAATTTCTACAATAAAAATGCTGTTTTTTTGAATAAAAGCAGCATTTTTTTTGCAATATTTTTTAATTTTATTTGTTTTTTCAGTCCATTAAATAAAAAAAATCACCATTTTTGTTTTAACCCAAAACGTAGAGAATTCAAAATAAAAATATATTTATTCTAGCAACAATAAGCAAATAATAATATATAAATTTTTACGTTTTTAAAGTAATTTTTCAAAAAATTCTCCTTGAAAATCAAAAAACTATGAATTAATTTTATTTTCAAAGAAAAAAAGAAAACAGATACTTTTTTTAATAACAAAACATTACTACACAATGAAAAAAATTTTGTTCATTTTACTTTTGAGCTTAGTATCAATTTCGCAACAAGCTCTTTGTCAATCAACTAGAATTTCATTTGTAAACGAAACTGGCGAAGCAGTAAACGCAGCAATTGCAAAATACATTGAAGCAACAGGCTGGACTACAGAAGGTTGGTGGGTTGTAGAAGCCAATTCAACCAAAGAAATTAGTTTGGGCGACTACGGATACGACATTGTTTATGTTTATGGTTTCAACCAAAGTTTAGAATGGGGCGATGGTCAATATCAATTTTGTGTGAATACTCAAAATAAGTTTTTATTTCCCAATGCCGATATTAAGTGCAGTTTGACTAAAAAAACATTCTCTGATTTTTACCTCCAAGTAGGCGAAGTAAATGAGTGGTTTTTTGGTATTCCTGAAGATTTCTCTGGTGAAGAAGAATATGAATATGCTGAAGATTTTATTAATGAAGACGGCTATGACGACAACACAACCGACGACTATAATACTGAAAATGAGACAAGAACCGAAGATATAAGTACAAACCAAAACACAAATAACAATACAAATAACAATACAAATAACAATACCACCTCCGATGTAGTTATTTATACCTTACCCGGTTGCGGAATGTGCAGCAATGCCATAAATTATATGAATAAAAACAACATAAAATACACCGAATACTCTACCGGAAACGACGAATACAACAAAAAAATGTGGAATGTTCTGTATGAAAGTGGAAGATTTAAACAAGGAAATTCAATTTACGGTCCTGTGATAGTAAAAAATAATGAGGTATTTTTTAATATTGATGATTTAGACGCTGTTTTCAAAAAATAATTAAAAAGACGAACTAATTTTGAAAATTCATATTTCGATAAAAAGCTGATTTAAAATAAAATCAGCTTTTTTTATCTAAAATAAATTTGAATATTTCAAAAAAA
>DZBP01000016.1:0-2222 GCA_022729915.1 Draconibacterium orientale
AAATGAAAAACCTTTGCGGTGAAAAAAAAGATGCTTACGAAAAAAAATAATCGTTTGCTCGAAAAAAATTTTAAATAATTGAAAAATCATTTACTTTTGTAGCTTAAAATCAATAAGCAAGCTTTACAATTAATCTCATAAAGTAAATTGAGAATCAAGTATAACTTGTAAAAACAATTATGCTAAGTACTTAAAAATTATTGAATAGATAAATTTATATAATTTATTCAAACAAATACAAAAAGTTTATATCCTTTTAATAGAGTATAATATTCAAAAAATAAAATCATAACAGACAAAAAAAATAAAGCAATGGTAGAAATTTCAGTAGGTATAGATATTGGTGGCACTAATACCTTAATAGGATTAGTAAACAGAAAAGGCGAAAGTTTGATAGAAACCAATATTTCTACCAACACACACGAAGATGTGAACCTTTATTTTGCCGAAATAGCCGATGAAATAAACAAAGCAATGAAAGTACTTGGTGAAGGCTATCACATTGTAGGCATTGGCATTGGCGCACCCAATGGCAACTATTATACCGGCACAATCGAGTATGCACCCAATTTGAATTGGAAAGGCGTAGTTGATGTAGTGAACATAATGAAAAAATACTTCGATGCCCCCGTTATTTTAACCAACGATGCCAATGCAGCAGCTTTGGGCGAAATGATTTACGGAGGTGCCAAAGGCATGAAAAACTTCATAGTCATCACATTAGGCACAGGCTTAGGCAGCGGATTGGTAGTCAATGGCGATGTAGTTTACGGGCACGATGGACTTGCAGGCGAATTGGGACACACCATTGTAAACTACAACGGACGCTACTGTGCATGCGGCTTGCAAGGCTGCATGGAAACTTACGTTTCAGCTACCGGACTCAAACGCACGTACTTAGAAATGTTGGCAAACTACCCATTCCGAGGCGCACTCAGCAACGTAGCCCCCGACGACATTACTGCCAAAGCCATTAGCGAAGCCGCACTTGCGGGCGACAAAATAGCACTTGCTACTTTTGAATACACCGGAAAAATTCTAGGACAAAAAATAGCCGAAGCCACAGCTTACACAAGCCCCGAAGCCGTATTTTTATTTGGAGGCATGGCACAAGCCGGCAATTTGATTTTCGAACCTACACAAAAATACATGGAAGAATATATGCTCAACATCTACAAAGGCAAAGTTAAGTTATTGCCTTCGGCAGTTGATGGCGCAAATGCTGCCGTGTTAGGTGCAAGCGCATTGGTTTGGAAAGAATTAGAATTCCCTCGCAAGCGATAATATTTCTAAACAAAAAAAAGAAAGAGACTGTCTAAAAAAAAATATCACAATACTTCTTTAGACATTCTCTTTCATTTTTCACTTTTCACTCTTCACTCTTCACTTTTCACTTTTCACTTTTCATTTTTATCTTTTATCTTTTATCTTTTATCTTTTCACTTTTATCTTTCCTTTTTTTTATTTTTCAAAAATATTTTAGTATCTTTGCTAGAAAATACAAACTTTGTAAGTGCTTAGCTGATTTTAAAAAATATAAATATCTGTATTTCAACTAAAAGTTGGCAAAAGACTTAAATTTAAAGTGGAGTCCAGCAACCATTTGTCAATAAAAAACGGGGCGAAACCGAAAAGCCAGAAGAGTAGGAAACTTAAACTTATATTACAAAATGAATTATTACTTAAGTGTTTTAAAAAATTATGCAAATTTTGAAGGACGCGCACGTCGCAGCGAATATTGGTTCTTCGTATTGTTCAATATGATTTTTGCAATTGTAGCTGGTATTCTCGACAGCTTACTTGGTACTCCTTTTATATTTTATGGATTGTACCTGTTAGCAATGTTAATACCCGGTTTAGCTGTAGCTGTTAGAAGACTACACGATGTAAATAAAAGCGGCTGGTTTATGTTTGTTGCTTTAATTCCGCTTATTGGAGGTATCTGGTTGTTGATTCTTATGGTAACAGACAGCACTCCGGGCGACAATGAATATGGCTCAAATCCTAAAGAAGTGATGGTTTAGTTTTCTTAAACTGCTTTTAGGCAAAAAAAAGTCATCTAATGAATAATACTTTTAAATTCATTAGATGACTATTTAGAGTTAGAAAGAAAACTACACATTTCTAGCTTTTTTCCCTAAATCCCCTAAAGGGAATTTTTTAAAACACGTTGATTTTCTAATTGTTACAAAAAGCCCCTTTAGGGGTTTGGGGCTTTTTTT
>DZBP01000016.1:2322-4669 GCA_022729915.1 Draconibacterium orientale
GTTGATTTTCTAATTGTTACAAAAAGCCCCTTTAGGGGTTTGGGGCTTTTTTTAATAATAAAGAGTTTTCTTTCAAGCACTATTTATAAAAAAAAGAACACTTACAAACTACCTATATTCACTACCTTAGGAGTTTTAATGGTCGAATGTCCTTCGGGCACCATAATCGAAATAGGAGCAGGCATTCCTAAATCGCTCGATTTTTTATCTATCCAAATTTTGTACACAACTCCCTTTATTGCAGTAGCTCCATAACCTTGTCCGTTCGACTCGGCTTTGTTTACTCTGGTAATTTTTATAGGATAAGCATAATGTTGCATATCGTTAAAATCTTTTTTTAGAGCAAACTCTTTTTTTCCTCTGCTCAAATCGCTACCATCGGTATTTATAAGACTTCCTCCGGCAATGGCAACAAACTTTTCGGCAGCAACATCTAAATTGGGGCTTTTCAATATCTCGATGTATTGTTGCAACACTTTTTCTACACTAGCAGGCAGTTCGGAAATAGGAATATCCGATTCGGTAGATTGAGAATAACTTCTGGCACCAAACAAAAGTAGTGCTATCAATATAATAAAGGCTTTGAACTGTTTCATCGTAAATATGGTTTTATGAATTATGTAATATAAAATTATATTTTTTTATGTAAAAAAATTTGACGTGAGAGCAATAAAGCAAAGAAACAATGCTTGTAATAGAAATCAAACGAAAGATATAGAAAAAAATTTTATTTTAGTTTTATTATCTATTTAAATTAATTGATATTTGAGTTCTGATAAATTAATCCTTTGAATAACACTTCTATACGAATGTTAATTTTTTTTTATACATTCATTACAAATTTTGTTTACTTTTGCTAAAAAAAATTATATAATAAATCAAATTAAAGTAAGATGTCGTTTGATAGAGATTTATCGGAAGAGTTTGTGTTTATTGCTTCTCGCAGTAGCGGAGCAGGTGGACAAAATGTAAACAAAGTAAGCACAAAAGTAGAACTACGCTTCGATGTCGAAAACTCAGTTTTGCTATCCGAAGAAGAAAAAAATATGCTTAAAGAAAAGCTATACAACAAGATAAGCAAAGAGGGAATTCTCCAAATAGTTTCGCAAGCCGAGCGCAGTCAATTATTAAACAAAGAACGATGTATTGCAAAGTTTTACGCCTTACTCGAAAAATGTTTCTTTAAACCCAAAAAGCGTATTGCCGTAAAATCTACGCGTGCCATGCGCGAGAAACGACTGGAAGAAAAGCGATTACATGCCGAAACAAAAAAGCAACGCAGCTCAAAATCTTTTGAATAATACAACAAAAAGCATATTCCCAAACCAAAAACAAATTTACCGCCCCGATTTGATTCGTAAATACAAATTCACAAATTAAAACTATAATTCGTTTATAATTAGTGAATTAGTGGTCAGTAAATTTTACAAATGAAATAGGAATGATATAGCTAACTTATAAGCATTTTGCAAACAATTTTTATGAATTTAGAAACGAACTAGCAAAAATAGACAAACAAAAAATTTCGCTTTTAAAAATTGAAAATTAAGGAATAAAACTTTTTAATAATTAAAGAAGCTTTATCTTTGCATTTTTAAGAAACTATACAAAGAACATGATTTTAAATATCGAAACAGCAACACAAATTTGTTCAGTAAGTCTTTCAAAAGGCAAAGAAATAATAGCTTTGCGCGAAAACGACGAAAAAAATTCTCATGCAGTTCAGCTCTCTGTTTTTATAGAAGAATTGCTAAAAACCAGCGGCGTTTCGCGCAAAGAAATTAAAGCCATAGCCATAAGCAAAGGTCCGGGTTCATATACCGGACTGCGCATTGGCGTTTCTACAGCCAAAGGGTTAGCTTATGGGTTGGGTGTTCCACTTATTTCGGTAAGTACTTTGCAAGCAATGGCTTATGGCGTTTCTTCTAAACTAGATTGCGCACCCAACAGCCTTTTTGCTCCTATGATAGACGCACGCCGTATGGAAGTTTATTCTGCTTTTTATGATTCTAACAACCAATTGGTTAAAGGCATTTCTGCCGACATAATTGATGCCAATTCGTATGTAGAATTTCTTAACAGCAACCCAATTTATTTCTTTGGCGATGGAGCTTCAAAATGTAAAGAAATTATTGTACACGAAAATGCACATTTTATCGAAAACTTCAACCCTTCGGCTTCATTTATGGCAGATAGTTCGCACGAAAAATTTGAAAAAGGAGAATTTGAAAACCTTGCTTATTTTGAACCGTTTTATTTAAAAGATTTTGTTGCCATCAAAGCCAAACCTATTCAGTTTTAATTCAATTCTTTATTTTTTAACTTTATTTTTTAACTTTATTTTTTA
>DZBP01000016.1:4769-24889 GCA_022729915.1 Draconibacterium orientale
CTTTATTTTTTAACTTTATTTTTTAACTTTATTTTTTATTTGTTTATAGCATCATGAAGTCTTTCTTAAAAAAAACAGGTTTTTTCTTTATTCCATTATATTTTGCATTACTTTCATTTTTTATATTCGATCCCTTTAAAATCGTTTATGAATATAAAACAGATGAGTATTCCAATTCGAGTGTAACCCTTAACACAGGTTACATTTCAGCAACTAAATATATTAAAAACAAAAACAAATATAATTACGATGCCTTCATTTTTGGAAGTTCACGAACTAAAGGAGTGAGAACATGGCATTGGAAAAAACATATTGATGCCAAAGAAGCATTTGTTTTTAGTGCAGCCAAAGAATCACTTTTCGGAGTACATGGAAAAGTAAAATTAATTGATAAAAATAACGACACAATTAAATATGCGCTATTTCTTTTCGATGTTAAGCAACTTTTACAAACCGAAAATAATCAACGACACATTAATATTCAGCACCCTGAGGTATCACAAGCTAGCTCTATTGGGTTTTATTTTTCATTTATAAGAGCTTATTTAGATTTGAAATTTATAATTCCTTATTTCGATTTGCGGTTTACCAAGAAATATAAAAAATATATGAATGAATATCTAAAAAGAACTGGTACTATTTATCAAGATGTATCGAATGATTGGATAAATAAAGAAGTTGAAAATTCTATTAAAAAAGATTCTACTAAATATTACAAAAAGAATATCGATTTTTTTTACAAACGCGACAATAAACTAAAATTCCACCCCATAGTTCTTTTGGATAAACAGATTTTGATGCTTAAACAAATTCAAACCATTCTAAAAAAGCACAACACAGATTATCGAATTATAATTTTACCAATGTACGATCAATATAAATTTAATGAGCAAGATATGAATGTTTTGTATTCAATTTTTGAAAAAGAAAGAATATACGATTTTTCGGGTATAAATAAATACACACTTCCTATTGGTAATTATTACGAACCCGGACATTTTAGAGATATTCTAGGCAAACAAATGCTCGATTCTATTTATAAAAATTAGCTATTTCATTGCTAATTCTTTCAATATCAAAGCTTGAAAGTTCAAAATAAAAAGGTAAACGAACCAATGTATCGCTATAAAAATCTGCCATTTCTAATGTTCTTTCACCGTGTTTTTCTTTGTAAAAATGAGATTTGTGAAGAGAAATGTAATGAAAAACCGCTTTTATTCCATTAGTATTCAAATGATTAATTAAACCAGAGCGTTCATCTGCATTTCGGCAAATAATATAAAACATGTGCGCATTGTTGCTTGCATATTCAGGAATTTTTGGTAATTTTAGTAAACCATTTTCTTCTAAAGGTTTTAATTTTTTATAATATTCGTGCCAAATTTTTTTTCTTTTAGTTTGAATATTTTCCAAATTTTCGAGTTGCGCATACAAAAAAGCCGCAATCATATCCGATGGTAAAAACGATGAGCCTACATCAACCCAACCGTATTTGTTTACTTCCCCTCTAAAAAATTCGGCTCTATTAGTTCCTTTTTCCCAAATAATTTCAGCACGTTTTACAAAACGCTCATCATTTATAGCTAACAAACCACCTTCACCGGCTTGTATATTTTTTGTTTCGTGAAATGAAAAAGCGGCTAAATGCCCAATACTTCCGAGCGGTTTATCATAATAAAAACTATCAATTGCTTGCGCAGCATCTTCTATTACAAGCAAATTGTATTTTTGAGCTAATTGCATAATTTTGTCCATATCGCAAGCCATTCCTGCGTAATGCACAGGTACAATGGCTTTTGTCTTCGACGAAATTAATGCTTCTATTTTTTCTACATCTAAATTTGGATTATCACTTTGGCTATCGGCAAAAATAATTTTTGCCCCTTGTCGCACAAATGCGTTGGCAGTGGAAACAAATGTATATGAAGGTATTATAACTTCATCGCCTTGCGTAATGTTGGCTAAAATTGCAGCCATTTCGAGGGCATCGGTGCAGCTTGTGGTAAGCAATGTTTTTAGAAAACCATATTTTTGTTCAAAAAAATGTTGACATTTTTTTGTAAAAACCCCATTCCCCGAAATATGATGATTATCATACACTGCTTGAAAAATATAATGAGCCTCTTTGCCACTAAGATAAGGTTTATTGAACGATATTTTCATAATTAAGTAGTGAACCAAATTTAATTGTATATTTTATTTTTCCCATGTGCTTAAAATTTATTTGATTACAAAAATATTTGCTCTAAATAAAATAGCTAGGGGGCTTAAATTGCTTTTGCTAATTTTTCGAATACTCTCGAACTGATAAAAAAAGATGATTCTTCATTTTTTTTCTCAATTTTTGATTGCAATTGATCCAACCGTTGCATTTCTAATTCCAAATTAAAGCTTTTACTTGAGAAATTTTGTTCAAAATGATTGTTTTCGATTTCAAAAGGTTCTTTAAAATCAAAAATGGATAGGTTTTTGTCAATTTTTTTTGTATAGTTAAAATAATTCATTTCAGCTTGACACAATAATGAAATATAATTTTGCATTTCTAAAGGTAACGTATTTTTATAACGATTTATTGTTTTTTCGTTTATTCCTTTTACCTCAAAATCGAATGATGAATTACTTTGTAAATTATTGATTATTGATTCTATTTCAATCGAGAAATCATCCTTTTCATTATTTATAAAATGATAAATTTGCTGCATTTCAAAGGCAAAATTTGAAACTAAATCCTCGTATCTTATGATTTGAAAGTTGCTGTATTCTGAAAACTCAATTGCCATATTTGCGCTTTTCCGCCAATTGCGTAAATGAAACAAAGTTGGGCGTCGCTCGCCAATATAATGCGAACCTTTGCCGTAGTGAATTGAGGAAAGTACATCGAGCGGGTTTCTTATTATAAACAAAACTTTCCAATTGTGTTTTATGAAATTTGGTATAAATTCTTCACATTGAATTTCTTTAAATCCAATAATTTTTGTAGCATCACTTACATATTTTTTTAAAAACATACTAAAAAAATCTATAAAATTATAATTATTTAGTAGATTATTTTTTATTAAATTGCTTGTAAATTTAGATATTGAACCTGAAAAACTATTCATTTCCTCAAATAATTGTGTAATCTCAGTACTGTAGAGAGTGAAATTTTCAATAAATTTGGATAAGTTATTTAATTCATATTTCGTTTCATTGAAATAATTATTCAACACATAATATGTTTCAGGGTAATTTATTTTATCGAAAAATTTTTTCTTTGCATAGCGAAAGAAATAGGGAAAAGGTTGATTTAAAATCGTAGTGCCTTCAATAAAATTTATTGAATCAGCCAGCAAAGTAGTTCCCGAACGCGACATGCCTGTTATGAATAAATTTGTCATAAATTTTCTTTTTTTCGGATTAAATACGTTGGTTTTTGTTCAATCCCTGATACTATGCGTATCAAGTATTCGCCAATAATGCCCAACGAAAACAAGATTAAACCTCCAATAAAAAGTAATGCTACCATATTTGATGCCCAGCCTATTACACTAATACCCAAAAATAGTTTTCGGTAAATTATTATGCAAGCTACTATTAGATTTATAACCGAAATACTTATTCCAATTTGACCAATCAATTTTAATAGAAATGAAGAGTTATTTATAATTAAATTACTAAAAACCTTAACTAATTTTAAAAAATTATAATTTGTTTTACCTTCATGCCGATTGTAATGCAATAATTCTACGCCAATTACATCTTTTGAAACATAAAACATAAGAGCTGGAATAAATGGATAAGCTGTTTTTATTTTAAGCATTCCATCTACTATAATTCTATTGAACAATCGGAACGAACTTAACTGTATTCCCTTTGGTTTTCCTATGATGATGTAATCAAAATAGGCTTTTATTTTGCTGGTAGCTCGCTTAAAATAGCTATGTTTTTTCGATTTGAAAACACCGATAACAATATCGTGCTTATTTTGAGACAAAAGTAAAGGTATGTCTTCGGGACTGTGCTGTAAATCATCGTCCATAGTCAGTACAAAATCACCTTTGGCGTATTCTATACCACATAAAGTAGCTGCTTGCTGCCCAAAATTTCGAGTAAGCTGAATGATTTTTACATTGGTATCTTTTTTGGCAATTAATTCTAAAATTTCCCAGCTTTTTGTGTTTGGCGATTTATCGTCTATAAAAATAAGTTCGTAAGCATAATCTAACGCTTGAAATACAATTTTAATTCTCTCCGAAAGTAAAACTAACGAAGCAGTGCTATTATAAACTGGTATTACAATGGAAACTAATTTCATAAGAAGTGAACTATATTTAATTGTATATTTTATTTTGCCAAGTGTTTAAAATTTATTTGATTACAAAAATGGTTACTCCAAATAAAATAACACTATTGCTTATTTATTATAACTTTTCATAAATAATTTTGCATTCTCGCCTTCATTGAAAACTAAATCTAAGATACTTACACCATGTTCAAATGGTGGAAAAAGTTGGTTATATTCTTTGTAATCAGAGTAATCTGCCCAAGTTACTTTTATGTTTTCTTGTTCAAATAAGTTGATATTCAAATAACTTTTTGCTGCTGGTCCTGAAATATATTCGTTTGCTCCAGCTTGTTTACAAATATTTAACAGTTTTTCGCTTCTTTCACCTTCTAAAATATAATCCGACGACCAACTTATTTTGGTTTTTATGTCTAAAATTTTATTTATCTCGCAAATAAAATTATAATTTATTACACTTAAATAAGTCTCATTGTTATTGAGATATAAATTTTCAAAAATAGCTTTGTATTTATCAAAATTAGCTGACCTTGAATAATTTTGCTGCAAAGTTCGCCAATGTTTTTTCCGCCACTGATTGCTCAAAACTTCAATTTCATTAATTTTTTGAGAAATAGAATGCTTTACAGGTATCGAAATCCATTCTACTCCTTGGTTTGTTTTTATTTTGTTCCTATTTCGCCAGTCGTTTTTAGTAAATTGTGCTGTATCGTACAAAATAAATTCATCTACCTCGTTTATTATATCAAAATATCCTTTCCAAGGTATGTAATTTGATTGTAAAATGGCTATTTTTTTCATTTCTTATGCAATTTACTCAATTTTTTAAGAATTTGAATTATTCACAATAAAGCATATTTTTTTTTCAAATAGTTTTCAGGCACTTGGGAAAATTAAATATATGATAAACTTTAGTTCGATACATACTAAGCTCAAAGTTAAAATAAAAATTAAAATAAAACAAAAAAGCCACACATTTTTTGCATGGCTTTTAATATTTTAACGGAATTATTTTAATTTTTATTCGAAATTTATAATTAAAATTGTTTCAAAAAGCGCACATCGTTTTCAAAGAAACGGCGCAAATCTTTTATTCCGTATTTCAACATAGCCATGCGTTCTATTCCCATACCAAAGGCAAATCCTGTATAAACTTTACTATCTATTCCATTGCTTTCCAATACATTAGGATCGACCATTCCGCAACCTAAAATTTCTAACCAACCAGTGTGTTTGCATACATTGCAGCCTTTTCCACCACAAAGCGAGCACGAAATGTCCATTTCTGCCGATGGTTCGGTAAAAGGAAAGTATGAAGGACGCAAACGTATTTTAGTTTCCGCTCCAAAAATTTCTTTGGCAAAATAAAGCAATGTTTGTTTCAAATCAGCAAAAGAAACATTTTTGTCGATGTACAAACCTTCTATTTGATGAAAAATGCAGTGCGCTCGTGCCGAAATAGCTTCGTTGCGAAATACTCTTCCGGGCGAAATGGTGCGAATGGGAGGTTTTTGATTGTCCATCACACGTACTTGCACCGACGAAGTATGTGTACGAAGCATTATGTCTGGATTTTTTTCGATAAAAAACGTATCTTGCATATCGCGCGCAGGATGTTCGGCAGGAAAATTGAGCGCCGAAAAAACATGCCAATCGTCTTCTATTTCAGGACCTTCCGAGATAACGAACCCCAAACGTGTAAAAACGTCAATTATTTCATTGCGTACATGCGAAAGCGGGTGGCGTGTTCCCAAATTACTGGGATATGAAGTAAGACTCAAATCTAAGTCCGCTTCAACATCTTCACTTTCTAATGCCAAGCGTAAATATTCGATTTTTTCTTGTGCTTTGTTTTTGAGCACATTAAGTGTTTGTCCCACTTCTTTTTTCAATTCGTTGGGAACATTTTTAAATTCAACAAATAAATTAGAGATTTCGCCTTTTTTACTAAGCATTTTAATTCGGAATTCCTCTAACTCGTCTTTTGTTTTGGCTATAAACTGTTCGGTTTCTGCCAAAAGGGCATTTATTTTTTCTAACATTTTAATATATTGTTGTTGCGAATTTCTATTGCAATTTCTTATTTTTTTACTACTTTCATACTGATGATTTTTATATCTTCTACGGGTCGGTCGCCTTTTCCAGTTTTTTCCGAAGCAATTAAATCAACAATTTCTATACCTGAAATCACTTCACCAAAAACAGTATAGGCTCCATCTAAATGTGGAGTTCCGCCAATTGTTTTGTAAGCTTCTTTTTGTTCGGTAGTCAATTTTTTATTTGTTCTTTTCTCAATCAGTTCAATTTTTGCATCGTCAAAAATTTCACCTTGTACAATATAAAATTGAGAACCCGATGAACGTTTTTCCGGATTTTGTTGGTCGCCTAACCTAGCGGCTGCTAAAACACCTTTTTTGTGAAATCTGTTGGTTCTAAATTCGGCTTCAATTGTGTAATCAGGACCGCCATTGCCAAGCATTTCGTCGGGTTTTGCATTCTTTGAGTTTGGGTCGCCCGATTGAATCATAAAATTTTTAATAACTCTATGAAAAAGCACATTTTCATAATATTTTTCGTTTACTAGTTTTAAAAAATTATCTCTATGTAAAGGAGTATCGTTGTATAGTTTTATTTTAATAGTACCTTGTGATGTTTCAATTAATACTAATTTTTCTTTTTCTGCCTTCTTTTGAGCATTGCAATTTACAAAAATTAACGTAAAAATAGCAATTATCGAAATACTGAATATATTTTTCATTTTCATTTTACTGTTGAATTATTGTTGAGTAATGAATCTTATTTTTTCTAAAAAAGAAATACAAAAATAATATTTGTATTTAGATTGGAAAATTATTTTTCCAAATTTTATTGAGTTTTAATCAAAAGAGCTTTGTCTTGTATTCTATCTGTATATAGTATTCCGTTCAAATGGTCAATTTCATGCTGAAAAATAACGGCTGTAAATCCTTTAATGTTTTCTATTTGGTTTTTATGGTCAAAAGTGTCGTATTTTATAGTGATTTCGGTTGAACGAGATACTGTTCCTCTGTAATTATCAACCGAAAGGCAACCTTCCATTCCGTTATTTTTTTCGTCAGAATATTTTATTATTTGAATATTGAAATAAACATCAAACGGAGCAGCTTCTTTATCAAAGCGTTGCACCCAAATAATGCTTCTATTTATTCCTACTTGTGGAGCGGCAATACCTACTCCGGGTTTTTCGGGGTCTTGTACTGTTTTGTAAAGCGCCTGTACAAAATTCTGTAAGTCAGTGTTTTCGTTATCTACTTTTATTTCGTTACTTTTTTTGTATAAAATGATTGAATCTTGTGTGTTTTCGACCAATAAAACACGCAAACGTCCGTTGTCGTTTACCTTATTAATTATTTGAAGTTCGCTAGGAGTAAATTTGTTTACTGCGCACGAACTGAATATATAAAAAGTTAAAAGTAGGAAATACGTTTTATAATTTGCAATTTTCATTCTTCTATAGTTTAATGGTTTCTAATATCGGTATTAAACTCTGTAACAATAAGTTCTACACGTCTATCTTGCGCACTTTCAGATGCAGATGCTTTGGAATTACCTAAACCGATTGGCGACATTCTATTTTTTGATATTCCGGATTTAGCCAAATAATCCATTACAGCCAATGCTCTGGATTCTGAAAGTTTCAAGGCATCAGCTTTTTGAGCTTCAGAGTTGGAAACATATCCATGAATTTCGAATTTTACATCTAAATTAAGTCTTAATTTGTTAACCAAAATATCTAATTCTGCTTTGGCAGTTTCCGATAGTGCAATTTTTTCACTTTCAAAAAACAAATTATTTGTTTTTATGCGCTCTCCTTTAACAATTGGATCGAGGGTTAGATTGCGAGTTATGTAGTCAAATGTAGTTATTTGGTTGATATTTAGCTGTTCGTAATGACTCCAATATCCAGCAAAAGAAACCGTTAAATTGTATCCTTTTCCGGTAAAAAAGGTCGTTGAATATTTACCCGTTTTTACGCTTGCCATCATTTCGCTAATTACTTCACCTTTCTGGTTTTTTACCGAAATTGTTGCAAAAAGTGGGTCGAGGGTTTTGGAACACAATACTTCGCCTCGTAAATTGGTTTGTTGTATCAATATTGTAGTGTCAATTGTAACGTCATTTTCGTCTTTTTCTAAAAGTTCATCGTCTTTAAATACAATAAGAGGCTTTTTTTCGTCGAACTCAAAGGTTACTTCAAATTGTTTGTAACCATTGAATCGTACGTTATACGATTTTTGTCGAAGAGTAAAATTCTCTTCAAAAATATTATTTATTTCTACATTATAAGTTTCGGTAACCGGAATTGTTATTTCAAAATAGCCCGTTTCATTGGTTAGTGTAGTAAAAGTCTCGTTGTTTCCTGTTACAGTTACTCTAATATTTGCAAGCGAGTATTGTTCTTTTGAGTATTTTGCTCTATTTAAAACTACTTTGCCAAAAATTTTATTCTTTTCTTTGAATGGAATAAGAATTGTAGTATCTTTTTGCAAATCGAATACATGCTTTTTTTCTTCGTTGTAAAAATCTTCATTTACTTGATTAAGTAGTTT
The DNA here is from genome assembly GCA_022729915.1 of Draconibacterium orientale. Taxonomy (GTDB): domain Bacteria; phylum Bacteroidota; class Bacteroidia; order Bacteroidales; family JAIFNL01; genus JAIFNL01. The sequence goes on from DZBP01000016.1 coordinate 13,641, forward strand.
GTAATCAATGAGATATTCTCCTTCGGGCATATTTTCATAATATATTCTGCCATCTTGATTAGAAAGTAGCTCAGTGGCAATAAATTGGTTGTCGTAATTCGGATTTTGCAAATCAGCTTCAGAATTGTTTCTATTCAAGGCAGCATGTACGTTGTCAAAGCCCGGTTCGTTGTCAGTCTTTTTACCATCACCGTTATAATCTTTGAAAAATAACGTATTTAAGTTATAATATTTTATTCGAGGTTGTCTAATTCCAAATAATTTTTTAATGTTTACTTCAAAATAATTAGAAATATAAAAAGAACTATTGCCTGAGGCGATGCGTTGTTGAATGGAAATAGCATTAATTAATTCAATTGACCAGTTTTTTGGTGCATTCCATTGCAAATAGGTATTAATATTGCTTCGCGAATTATTAGCTGTTAGGTCTTTTAAATAGGAAGCTCTAATTGAAACTTTTAATATTTTTTTGTACAAATAATTCTCGTAATAAGGCATTATGCTAAACGATTTAGAAAAATAATTGTTGTAAAAGTATGAAAATTGCTGAGTTAACTCAGTTGGACCGTTGATGTAAATAATAAAAAGCCCAAAATTCTTTTGTCTTAAACTGAATCGTAACTCTGCCAATGAATAATTTTTATTGTCTTCCAAGTTATTAAAGATAATTCCGTTTAAGGAACTTGCGTATTTATAAACATCGGCATAGCCAAACCGAGCGGCAAAGTATAAACTATTGTAAGTGTTTGGTTCTGAAACTCTTACTCCTGCCTCCAATTTAGCAACTTGAGTACCAAAAACATCAGTTGGCGAAATTCCGCCAATATTGTTGCTCGAATTTAAAGTATAAATAGCACCCAAATTGAGCTGTAAAATATTATTCAACTGGTGTTGGAATATGGAAGTAATTTGCTCTGAATTGGTATATCTGTTGGTATAATAAGTACCATCTTGCAAGTAAGGTGGTTTCAAAATATAGCTAGTGGCATAGGTAAGAAGTCTATTTTTTGGATTTTCAAAATTATATTGTGTATTTATTTTTAGATTAAATTTTCCTTTGTTGTATCCAACATAATGTGGCGAACCAAATTCATTGGTAAAATCTATTCTAAATTTTGGCAAGTTACTCGAATAATTTAAACGATAACCAAATCCGTTTAATTTGTTTGTATAAGGGTTTGTATTTTGATTAAAACCGAACGAGGCATCAATGCGTGCATTGTTATTGATGCTAAATGCAGGTCTTACAAAAATAACCTTGTCGGTAATAGCATAGGTTTTGTTATCAGAATAGGCAATTCCCGTTTCGAATGTTGCATTTCGATTAAAGTTTTGCATGTAAGAAATAGCATAATTTATTTGGTTTTCGGTCAATTTGTGCGTAATAGCCGATTTTAAAATGCTTTTATTGATAGTATGCGATAAATAGTAGCCGCGTCCGTACATATTTTGCTCAAAATTGCCTACATAATCGCCTACAACAAATGTTGTTTTTGTATCTTTATAGCCTACGTGCCATTTGCTATTTAGCCATAAGTTTTTTTTATCACTGGTTTGGTTGTAATTCTCAATACGGTAAAAAATATTTTTTTTATTTTTTAATAATACATTTCCATAAACAGAAAACCGATAATTTACATCGGCATCATTAAATAAGTTTTGAGCTGAAAGTTCGACTATTAAGGGATATTCCGATTCTTGTAAAGTATTGATAAACTGCCAATTAATGTATTTAAACCAAATAGAGCGTGTGTAAAGCGAATCAAGTGTGGCAGTTTCAATATCGACTTTATAATACATTTGCCTTTCAAAATCGCTGCGAGTATTTAAACGTGCAGTAAAATTCAAAATAGTATCTTTTTCTGAATTGATGAAGAAATTCTGATAAATAGATTCGCTATTTAATTTGTTACCAAGAAATAAATACTTTTCGGGAGTTAGTTTTATATTTACTCTTTCCTTTACATTTCCTTTATTGTTTAATTTAACAAAAAAAGGACTTTCAAATGTTTGATGACTGAAAAATAAAACGGTATTATTTGACGTAACACTCAGGTTATTTTTAACAGGAAAGCTAAAAAAACTAGATTCTGTTTTTAGTAGATAACCATCAAGACTCAATAAGCTGGCGGTAACGCTATAACCTATTCCGCCTTGCGAATTTTTTGCAACAGCTACTCTTATCGGAATCGATTGGCTTTGGTTTGCAGGTAAATAAATTTTCTCAAAAGCTGAACCAATCAAGTTCCAATCTTTGGGAACATCTATTCGCAAATTACATTCTAAATCGGTGTTGCTTACATTTTCTATTATTAATACATTAAAAAATGTCTGATTTTTGCCTATTTCTATCTTATTTTTCAAAAAATGAATATTCACATCCTCTGGCTTGCCTTGTGCTAATGAGGCATTAACAGATAGAATAATGAAAAATAAAAGTAAGCTATTTTTCAACTGTGAAATCATATTCATTCGTATTATTTCGATGTTACATAGTTAAGCTTTTTTTTAAGCTAATTAAACTTGTATGCTTTTTTACCAGGTTTTATGGCGAAGAGTAAGAACAATATCTACATAAAAGTAATCTGTTTTCTTTCCCCAAAGCGTATAGCTGCTATTTACACCACATTGATAGGTAATGTAAACCTTAGTAGTTCCGGGTGAAGTTTCGGGACCATAAGCCAACCAGTCTCCTACTGCACTTAAAGGCGACAACACTTTATAGGTATTCAACGCATCGCCGCTTGCTTTAAGTTCGATGGTTGCTAAATCTAAATCATTTGCAGCATTGCTCGTTTCGCTTTGTATCGAATTAACACCATTATATGTGCTTGCCTCTAGTATCCATTGGGTAACATTTGTAGAATCATTATAATAAATGCTCAATTTTGTCCAATCTTTATATACAATTCCGTTTTTTATTTTTTCATAGGAATTGAAATAAAAATAAACCGAACTGCCCGATTCAATACGTAAACGAGAGGTTTGCTGTGCGAAACCAATGATAGAAACTAAGAAAAATAACGATGAAAAAAAAACACGCATCAACAAAAAATTCTATTAAAGTGTAAAAAAAATACTAAGCAGCTTAGCATACATTTTATAAAATACAAGCTAAGCTGTTTATTTTTGCATATTTAACTGTTTTATTGCGTCCTAAACCTGCAAAACCATCATATCAATCTATTAATGAATAATTTATACTTCACAAACAATTGATGCGATAACTCCATATTCGTTAGAAATAGACTCACTTATTTAAGGTATTGCTTTTAAAACCAAGAAAACATTTACTACATATCGGTCGCTAGGAATGTTTTGTCCTAATAAATTTGTTGCAATTAGACCTGCACCTACCATATCATGTCCAATAACCTTTGTAGCAAGTTCCCAATTAATTAAAAACGCATTTTGAATTATATCTCCAGCTGAAAAAGCCTTTCCTGCTACTATTTTAACTGCAGTTGTTGATATTCCGGCAATAGTTGTAGTTAAATCCCAATGTCCATTATTAACACCAGTAGCTCCTGGTGCGACTTCTAACACATAGCCAATATTTTTAGCCAACATGGTATTAGGGGTACCACTTACACCCACTCCAGTAAGTACATCACTTTCTGAAAATAGTTCTACATCAAACCTCACTGAGGAGGCTACGGTAAATTTTGTGTCGTAAATATCTGTATTTGCAATACCTTCTGCAAATTGTTTGAAATTACTTACAACAAACTCAATATTTCCACCTTTTACAATATTTAGTCGAAGGATAGAATTTAAGCTTACACCGATAGGAATTACTCCCATATCTGAAACTGGTTGTGCTTTTAGCAGGCTAAAAGATAGCATAAAAGCAGCAATGATCAATAATGTTCTTTTCATAACTATTAGTGAATTTAGTTTTATTTATTTTAATATTTGAATACAAAAATAATATTTAGTTTTGACAAAACAAAATTATTTAGGATAAAGTCTAAAACCAATGATGATAACATCGTCAATTTGTTTCTCTTCCCCGCGCCATTGTTCTAAAATTAATTTTAACAATTCGGCTTGGTCTTTCATTGGATTTGTATGAATTTCAAGTAATAATTCCTTAAATCGGCTAATTAAATATTTGCGATTTTCTGGACCGCCAATTTGGTCTGGAAATCCATCTGAAAAAATATAAAAAGTGGTTGGCTTATCTATCGGTATAACTGTATTCTCATATTTGAAATTTTTCATAAGTTCAAAAAACTCACCACCGCCTATGGGTTTTTTGCCTCCTTTTATGTGAAATATTTCGTTGTTTTGTATGTAAACTAGCGGGTTTTTAGCACCAGAGTATTCTATTTCGTTTTTTTCGGGATCAAACGCACAAATAGCCAAATCCATTCCATCTTTGTTGTCGGTTGTTTCTTGATGTAGTATATGTCTTACCGATTCGTGCAACTCGTGTAGAATTAAATTCGGTTCTACTATTTTTTTTATCGAAACAATATTTTCTAATGAGTTGAAACCAATCATTGAAAGCAGCGCACCCGGAACTCCGTGTCCTGTACAATCAATTGCCGATACAAAAAATTTGGTTTTAAGTTCGTTTTGGGCATTGTAATATTCCGTTTCATTAAACCAGAAAAAATCACCGCTTACCTTGTCGCGTGGCAGAAATAAAATGAAAGAGTCTTTGAAATATTTATTTAAAGTTGTAGGGTCGGGCAATAGGGCATTTTGAATTGTAGTGGCATAGTTTATACTACTTTCAATGTTATTATTTTGTTCTTCAATCTGTTCTAATGCACTGGTTAGTTCTTCATTTTTGCTTTCAATGTCTCTTTTTTGCTTGGCTATTTCATTGTTATTTTCTTCGAGTTTTGTAAACGCCGATTGCAATATTTTATTCTTATATTCAATATTTTGCTTTTGCTTTTTAGCCATTCGCATGCTTCTAAAAAGTATTATGGCTATTGCAACTATGAATATAAATACACCAATTCCTATAAAAATATAGAGGCGTTGAGCAAGTCGTCTTGTTTCTTCTTCTTTTAGTTTAGCGTCTTTCAGTTCGGCTTCTTGCAAAAGTAATCGATTGCGAGCTTCTTGGTTTGCTTCGTTTATTCTGCTGAGTTTTAGCGAATCTGTTATTTTTTCTTTTTCTCTTTTAATTGAGTCTTCTTGCATTTTGCTCAATTCTTCTTTCAACTCAAATTCTAACAAATTTGCTCTATTTTCGGCTTCTCTTATTTTTATTTCTGCCAGCGATTTAATTCCTTCTTCTTGACGTTCTTCATCAGTACGTTTTTTTTGAAAATCTAAGTTGTAAGTACTGTATTTATCAAGGTATTCGTTGGCTAGTTTTGTTTCTTTTTTTTCTTTGTAGCTATCTGCCAAAATTCGGTAACAAATCAGTATTAATTGTGAATTGTTTATTTCTTGCGATAAAATAAGGGCTTCTTTAGCCATCGCAATGGTTTGATTGTGCTTATTTAAAACGCTATAAACATAAGCCAAATCGAGCATTCCCGATGCAATTTCCGATTTTTTATTTAGTGCTTTGCGCACTTTTAAGCTTTTATCGAAATAAAAAACTGATTTTTCTAATTCTTCCAAATTAAAATATATCAACCCTAAATTGCTATATATTTTTTTTAATTCTTTTAAATCGTTGAGTTTTGAATTATATTTAGCTGAATTGGTAAAATAAACGATTGCCTCTTTCTTTAAATCATTTTCTAAACAAAGTAAACCCGCCTTATTGTAAAAATGAGCTGCTTTTTGGGCATCTTCATTAGCTTCAGCTTCTTTTGCCGATTGTTCGAGTTTTTTTAGTTCTAATTTTGTTTGTTCGGATAATTGACCAAAAGCAATATTACTAAGCGATTGAATACAAACGATTAATAATAAAAAAATATAGAATTTGCTTCTTTGCATTTGATTAACTTTTGTAATAAATCTTTCCTGTATTTTAGAAAAAATATGTTTGTTTGTTCCATTTAAAATTTCAAAAAAAAGATTTTTGTAAATGAGTATTTAAAATTAATTTGTCAATAAACTACTGTAAAATAGGTTATTATAACAAAAAAAATAAACTTAAAGTCTAATTTATTATTTATAATTTTTTTTAATTATCTTTGCCTTTGTTTTTCATAAATTAATTATTGAAAACACTACATCAACAAAATTCTACACAACAACAAAAATACAAAATATATTTTAATAATATGAAAATTTTAAAGATTTTAATTATTTTATTGGGCATATTTTTTACAAACGTTTCATTATCACAAGATTTTGAAGTTTCTCCGGCATCGCTTATTTTTAAAGCCGACCCTTTTGAAAATACAAAACAGTTTATTAATATTACCAATCATTCCAATAAAGCAACAATGTTTTCTATTACTTATTCCGACTTTATTTTTAATGAAGATGGTAATGTAGAAGTAGTTGCGGCTAATTCAACCGAAAATACTTGTAGCAAATGGATAACACCCGATAACGATGTGTTTGAAATTAAGCCCAATGAAACATTTAGGCTCAGCGTAAATTTACTCGTTCCCGAAGAAGACTACAAAGCGCGATGGACTTACATGTATGTACAAACCAGCCAAGAGCAAACTGCTTTCAGTGCCGACAAAGACGCCAGAGCTGCTGGTGTTAATCTTAGTGCTCGAATTGCGATTGAAGTAATTCGTAAACCCAAAACCCAGCAACCCACTAACATTGAAATTGTTAATTTAAGAGAAGAAGAAAATCCAGAAAATCAAAATAGTAGAACTTTTTCTGTCTTTATTGACAACCAAGGAAGCGATATACACGAGTGTAACGTTCTTTTTATTGCTTCAAACTTAAGCAATGCCGAAGAGCATGAATTTGACCGAATTAAATTTAAGTCATTTCCCGGATACAAGCGCAAAATCACATTTTCTTTACCCAATACGCTTCCTTCTGGCGAATATTCTCTAGTAGCATTGCTCGATTATGGCGAAAAATCGACACTGAAAGGAGCTCGATTAAACAAAAAGTTAATTATCAATAAATAAACTTATTTTGTGCCGAAATATTCTAAATCAAAATTTATATGAACTCATTTAAATATATCAGTTTATTATTTTTTAAAAAAACTATTTTTTTTTTTATTTTATTAAATTCTCTTTTAATTAAGGCACAAGTGCATGAAATGGTTACATTTTATGATGCTGAAAAAAAAATAATAAAAGAAAAATATTTTGCCAAAATAACTCAAAAAGATACAGTAAAACAAGGTAACTATTGTTATTTTTTCAAATCTGGAAAAATAATGCAAGAAGGCGATTTTTCTGAGAATATTCTAACAGGTGAATGGAAAATTTATTATGAAAATGGAACATTAAAATCTACATTTATCTACGAAAACAACAAAAAGAATGGTAAATTCCAGCAATTTTCAGAACAAGGATTGCTTTTACAATCAGGAAATTACACCAACAATCTGCCCAACGGAATTAGTACAAGCTACAATCATGATGGCTCACGCGAAAGTTCCACAACCTACACCAACGGAATTCAAAATGGTGAATTTATAAAATATGCCGAAAATGAAAGTCCTCAACAACTGTATATTCTCAAAAATAACAGAATTGATGGCAGTTACATTTCTTTCTACGAAAATGGTGAAGTAAATTATTTTGGTAAAAAGAAAGACAATCAATTTATTGATACGCTTTTCACATTTTACGAAAATGGTAATATTCAGCGAAAATCAATTTATCAAAAAGGCATGTTACAAGGTGAATTTGTAGCTTTTTACGAAAATTCTGACACTATGTATCACTATTTTTACACCAACGATACCATTCATTCTATTTACAAAGCATTTCATACCAACAATCAAATTGCTGAAAAAGGATTTTATGAAAAAGGAAAACGACAAGGTTTTTGGATTTCATACTATCTTGAATCTAAACAAATTTTTTCGCAAGGAAACTATGTTGATAATTTATACTCTGGACTTTGGAAAGTGTTTTTTCCAAACGGAAACCTAAAGCAAATAGGAGAATACCAAAAAGGTTTGGCTCAAGGATATTGGGAGTTTTTCAATGAAGATGGCTCCATTTTTAAAAAAGGCAACTATTTAAACGACTTAAAGGTAGGTACATGGCATGTTTTTAATGAAAAAAAGGAACAGGTTGCTATTTTGAATTACCAAAACGATTTACTCAATGGCGAGTGTTTTGTAATGAACGAACAAGGTGTTTTAGTCAAACTTTTCTATAAAAATGGCGAACTTTTAAAATAAACACCAAAATCAGTTTATTTTGAGTAAACCTTACTGCAATCAAATAAATTTTAAATTATTATCAAAAGAAAAGTTATTTTTCAAATAAATATTTATGCGAATTTTCTTTAAATTCGGCTAAATTTAATATTTTTGCATAACCACCTCCACTTAGTGTTGCTAACACTCCAGCATGAATGTCTTGAGCTTTCACTATTTTGTCGCCAAATTTCAAATCGCGTGTAGCACAAGCATCTTCTATTGCAATAACTTCAAAACCAAAGTCATGCGCAGCTCTTACCGCCGCTTCGAGGCACATGTGAGTTTGCATTCCTACAATCAATAATCTATTTATTTGTAACGTCTTCAAATATTCCAATAAATCAGTATTCAGGAAACTATTCACTTCTTCTTTTGTGATAACCTTCTCGCTTGCAAACGGCTCTACATTTTTGTGAATTTCACTTAGTTTATTCGATTTATGCTTTACATGAATTACCGGAAGTTCATTTTTTCGTACTATTTCGAGCAATTCCTTAGCTTTCAAACTTGCTTCTTCAGCACCTACTAAACCGGCAGAGTTTTCATTTGGAAAATAAAAATATTGAATATCAACAATTAATAAAGCGGTTTTGATGCTGTCTTTTTTTTGTTGACTAAAAACTGAAACTTGCATTGTGCTTAGAATTAAAATTAAAAACAATGTTTTTTTCATAGTTGGCTTATATTAATTTCGAAACGAAACAAAAGAATAAAAAAAATTATAGTCTTTATTTTTATTTTATTCCAGCAGACCTTCAATTTGTTGAAAAGCAAAAAGAGCCAAGTAAAAAACTCAGCTCTTTTTTGTCGGGGTGGCAGGATTCGAACCTGCGACTCCCTGCTCCCAAAGCAGGTGCGCTAACCGGACTACGCTACGCCCCGAAAATATTTCAAAAAAAAATCTCTAAATTAAATAGAGACTTTACTAACTTGTCGGGGTGGCAGGATTCGAACCTGCGACTCCCTGCTCCCAAAGCAGGTGCGCTAACCGGACTACGCTACGCCCCGAAAATATTTTCGCATTAAATGTCCTAAAAATGTTTTGCGGAGAGAGGGGGATTCGAACCCCCGGTACCCTTTACAGGTACGTCAGTTTAGCAAACTGGTGGTTTCAGCCACTCACCCACCTCTCCTTCAAAAAGCGCTGCAAAGGTAATACATAATTTTAATTTTCAAAAGAAATTTCTAAAAAAAAACAAAAAAAAAGTCATTTAAAATATTTCTTATTGAAAATTAAAGCATTATGTTTTATCTTTTTTTAGCAATACAATTCAAAAATAACTTTATTTGGTTATTTTTACCTTCTTTTGTAGCTAGAAAAACTTACTATTCTTCAAATTTTCTTTTTCTACCTGGTTTTTTTTTCTTCACTTCAGTTTCAAAGAACGTTTCAATTGTTTTTTCAATTGTTTCTTTGAGTTGTTCCATTTGAGTGATGCTCAATTTTGGCTTTGCGCTTTCTTCTTCATCTGTTTTTGTTAACTCCGAAACGGTTACATGAAGCACATTCGCTATTTTGCCAAGTGCAGTTACACTATAATTGTTTGAGTCTGGGCGGCTAAGCATTACTCTCAAACTTACGGTTGGAATATTGGCTTCTCTTGCCAAGCGAGCAACTGACCAACCTCTTTCTTTTCTTAAATGCTCTATTTTTGCAGTTATATTCATGACTTTATTTATTTTGAAATGTTGTTTTAAAATTTTGACAAATATAATAAATGATTATTAATTTTCATAATTTTTTTGTATAAACTTTTAAAAAAATCTAATTTTTTTTTTTTTTCCAATTAGTTTATATTTATTTAAAGGGATTTTAAAGTTGTTAAATTGCTGTATATTTGATTTTTACGTAGTCTATTTATAAATATTTATATTCTTTTGAAAATTCATTATAATCATTTTTTTTAAAGAAAAAATGACCTTTTTTTTTGGGAATTTGCATTTTCGATAATTAAATATACTAATAATCTCTTTTTTTTGCGGTTTTTTTAAAATTAAATTTTCTTTTTTATCTAATTTTTGAATACAATTTTATTTCTTTTGGAAAAAATTAAATACTTTTGCTTTATCATTCTTTCGTTTTACTTAGCTATTTACGATATGGAAAGCTTTAGAATTGTGATATTTATACTTTTTTTTTAAAATTTAAAACTATTTCTTAATATGAACCAGCAACTGATAAATTATTTCTTCGAATTTGTGAGCGAACACAAAAAAGAGTTGTTTGCTCGTCTTATCGAACATAGAACCAGATATTTAACTCTTGTTTTGGAAGATATTTACCAGCCACACAATGCAAGTGCTGTACTTAGAACATGCGATTGCTTTGGTATTCAAGATGTTCATATTATCGAAAATGATAATTTGTATGAAGTGAACCCCGATGTAGCTTTGGGTTCTTCTAACTGGCTTACAATGAATAGGTACAATGAAACAAGCAATAATACTCTGGCTGCCATTAATTTACTAAAAAAGCAAGGTTATCGAATAGTTGCTACTACTCCACATACAAATGATGTTAATTTGGAAGAATTTGATTTAACCAAAGGAAAAGTAGCTCTTTTTTTTGGCACCGAAATGAGAGGACTTACAAATATAGTGCTCGAAAATGCTGATGAATTTCTAAAAATTCCAATGTATGGATTTACCGAAAGTTTTAATATTTCAGTTTCGGCTTCCATTATTTTGCATCATTTGACTTACAAATTGAGAAATTCTACAATTGATTGGAAATTAAGCGACATTGAAAAGCAGGAGGTTTTGTTGAATTGGTTGAAAGTTGCAATTAGAAACTCTGATGCAATCGAAAAACAATTTTACAAACGAGGCTTACAGCTGTGATTGATTCATAAACTAACTATTTACTTATTTATCAGTCTATTAGTTTTAATATTTAAAATCAATTGAAAAGCAAGCGTTTAACTATTTACTAATAAATTACAGCCTCTAATGCTTGAGGTGTCAAACCTGCCCA
>DZBP01000016.1:24989-31879 GCA_022729915.1 Draconibacterium orientale
TAACTATTTACTAATAAATTACAGCCTCTAATGCTTGAGGTGTCAAACCTGCCCAAAATCTCGAATGAATTGTTGGGCAATTGTTTACCAAGGTCTTGAGTTTCAATAAATGAGCATGAGTTTATGTTTGCTAAATCAATTACATTAATGCCACCGGTTTTACCACTTTCTAAGTATGTAAATGGGTCGTACACATCACGTATGAGAATCTTCATCCAGTGAGGAGTTTTAAAAATTCCTTGTCCTGTTGAATAAGCTTGGCTTAAAAGTTCAGTCATGCCATATTCAGAATGAATGGTTTCTACGCCCAATCCTTTTGTTAGAATTTCATGTAATTCGCTGCGTGTTAATTCTTTACGCTTACCTTTCATTCCTCCGGTTTCCATTACAATTGTGTGCTTTAAGTTGAGTGTGTATTTTTCGACCAAATCGAGCAAGGCAAAACTCACACCAATAAGTAAACTCTGTTTTTGCTGTGCTTCTTGTTGTGTTAGTTTTTCTACAAGCTCATCTAAATTTGTTAAGTAAAATCCGCTATTGGGGTTGTTTGATTTTTCAATTAATTTTTCGGTCATATAAATAAGCGACGAACCTTCGCGTTCCAAATACGAAGGTAATAAAGCTAAAATGCAGTAATCTTGCGGTTTTCCATAAAAAAAATCAAATCCTGTATTAAAACTTTCTTCGTAAAGGGACAAATCTTTGACAAAATGCTTACTTGTTTCAGCTCCGGTAGTTCCACTGCTTGTAAAAACAATTTCGTGTTGGCAGTTTTTAGCAATTATTTTTTCTGTTTTGAATAGAGAAATAGGTAAAAAAGGTATTTTATCTATACTTTTTATGCTTTCTGATTTTATGTTTAAGTATTGTAAATATTTTTGATAAATCTCAACATTTTGTGCCTGAAAATGAAAGACTTCTAAGCATTTATTTTCAAATTGTATATTCGATTCAAGTTTAAAAATTGAAGAGTTGTGCATAGTTAATTGTTTGATAAATTGTAATTTATAATTCTTTTTGCTCGGGTTTCAGTACTCAATTACAAAAGGACACAAATTTATGAAATTTTTACTTTTATTTATTTTTTCATGCCATTTTTTTGTAATAAAAAAAGTATGGTAAATAGAATTTTTTTTTTCGTTTTTACTTGCCAAAAATGCAAATAAATATCATCTCAAAAATACATTTGTTTTCATTTTTATTACATTGTTGAATATGAGTTTCTTTTTTGTGTTTATTCAAATTTTGAAACCTAATTTAATACAAATATATTTTAACTAAAAATAGGTATCTAATTTCTATTAAAATTGTAATGTGCAGACTTTTAATTATTTTGTATAACAAACTCAATATATATTTCGTATTATTGCTATAAAATAATCATTTTTAATTAAAACAACTGACTCAAAATGAAAACTATATTATTAACACTATCTGTTATTATTTTTAGCACTTATATGTGCAATGCTCAGGTATTGAGCAAAAACGAACTTAAGCAAAAACCTACTTTCAATTCATTTGCTGAAGCTTTAGCCAATCCTACTGAAGTTTATAAAATTACATCAATAAAAGCTTCGCATTCGGCTTTGCCCGAAAATATTGGTGTACTCAAGAATTTGCAAATTCTGAACTTAGGTATTAATAATTTAGAAACTTTGCCTCCTGAAATAGGACAACTTGCTAATTTGCAAGAACTTGATTTGGGGAATAACAAACTTTCTACTTTGCCAGATGAGCTAGCTAGCCTTAAAAATTTAAAAGTTTTAAAACTTTGGGGCAATCAATTTGTTTTGTTTCCCGAAATTTTAGCCTCGCTCGAAACTCTTGAAGTACTTGACCTTAGCAACAATAAACTAACGGAATTGCCTGCGGATATAGTGAAAATGAAAAATCTCAAATCACTTGACTTAAGTGGCAATCCGATTATAAAATTTCCTAAAGAAATGATACAAATGACTCAACTAAAGGAAATTACTCTTACTGACACTGGCTTGTCTGAAAAAAAAGTAAAAAAATGTTTGCATGAAGGCATTCAGATAATATTTTAAGACTAAAAAACGTTTACTTAGAAAGATTGTTTTCTTGTTTTTGTTTTTTTATTTTTCTTTTTCATAGTTTTAGAGGATATTCAATGTGATATTGAGTATCCTCTTTCGTTTTTGTAAATTTGAAAAAAAACAACAATTAACCTTTAATTCTAATTTCTTAATTCTTATTTCCTATGATTGGAATAATAATTGTACTTTTATTTTAGTAATTTTGAATACAAACAGCTATTTATTGCGTTTTGTAGAATAAAAAGAAAACGATTTTATTAATTTTATTTTAAAAAATTGAATTCTTAACAATAACAATGATTTTTTACCTGAAATAAAATAGCACTCGTGCTTTTTGTTTTATAAAATAAATAGAAAAAAAATGAGAACAATTTCAATACTATTTTTTTTATTTGTACTTATTTTTCCACTTTCAGCTCAGGAAAATATTGATGTAAGGATTGATAGGTTAAAGTCTGATTACATTCCAGACCCACGAGTTGTTACATTGCCTACCAAAGTTATTGAAGATAAACTGACCGGACTCAAAGCAAATGTAATTACGGTTTACAAAGAAACAAGGTATTTTGAATATACCTTGCTCGATAGTATTTTTAGCTACGATTCGCTTTTGCCAACTACTATGCACGATTATACAATTTCCGACCGTTGGGGCGATTATAAGCCATCTTACTCGTATGCTTACGATGCAAATTCCGATTCTAACTACGATGCAAATACGGAGAATAATTTCAATTACGACGAAAACAATTATGCTGATACCACTTATAACAATACTCAATACGATGAAGAATATCAAGAGGATTATCAAGCCGAAGGGACAGATACCACTCAAATAGCTGAAGATAATTTGCAAGATGAAGAATTAGCTACCGAAGTTTATGTCAAAGATTCTACGTTTATTTTTGTTGCAAACAGCTCAGGTCCGGTTATTTATGGCGAAATTCCTAACAGTTTTGGAAGTTTTATTTATGGAAGAATAGGTAGTTACGACAATATAAAAGCACATAAAATTCATAAAATAAGCATTTTAGAGTCAAAAGAAATAGTAATTGCCGATACTGTTACTTCTTTTAAATTAGAAACCGTTACATGGGAAAAAATTAGGCAATTACCATTAACAGACCTTATTAGCCAAAAATTATCTGTTTTCGACAAAGCGGATAGAGTATATCAAGATGAAATGAAAATGCCGCTGACCTACAACGCTATTTTGAAACTAATCAAAGACACAGTACCTAATTTTCAAATTACGCACAATGCTATCGACAGTTTAAATGCTTTTAATATTGACCCACAAGTATATTTGGCTGATATTGTTTGGATTTCCTTTCTTACGCCTTACTACACAGCCAATATTAGCGATCCTTATTTACGTGAACTTTTTGCCAACGAATTGAGAAAAAAAATGACAAATAAAATTCTCGATTTGAAAGATGTTTGTGGGTACGATTTTAGGAAAGACCCTAGTTTTAAGAATATTATTCAACAAAAAACAATTTATAGAAATCCACGTTTTGAAAGAACCATTGACCCTGACAAAAAAATTCCAATCATTACAGACCACTCACAACTTGCGTTTAATGTTACAGAATCGCTCAATCCAAATACGGGTAGAATGGAATATGAACATGCAGGAGTGATGTCCACAATGTACGAAACGGAAGAAGTGAGCCTTGCAGACCCACAAACCGGACAACCTATAAAATTGACTATTATCAAAATTGACCCCAAAACTCGAAAACCTATTTTGCTTCCGACCGCTTCGTTTGGCGTTACTTTCATGCAAGTGGATATGCAGTCGCTTATGAGCACTACCAAAAATATGAAGTATGATTTGAGCAAACTCGTTCGCAACCGAACGTTTATCAATCAAAAATATACTCGAACTGAAGAGCACAAAAGAAGAACAGAATAATTAGCCTGTTAAAAGTTAATTTGTGCTCATTTTTCAAACAATTGATACGATGACTATTTTCTTTTTTTTAATCGTCTATTTTGTAACTTATCAAAGTAGAGTTTTCGCCCGAACAGATTAACGAATAAGTCATTCCGGTTTCAGTTTGCTCGGCAAAGCCGATTACAAAAGGCGAAATAGAAGGCAAAGGAAATAAATCGTTGAGTCTTAGTTTTGAGTCGAAAAGATATATTAAATTATCTTCTTTTGCGAAAAGACCAATCATTTTTTTGTCATTTGCAAAGCCAAAAACATAAGGTTGCCCAACTAGCGACTCGCTCGATTCGTATTTTTCTGTCGCATTGTAATTGTGGTCATATATTTCTACTATTTTTCCTGAAACTACCACATAATCGCTTTTGCGATTGTTGTCGATATCTGCCAAAGTGAATAACGATTCTTCGTCCATTTCGTCCAATTTGTGAGTTTTAACCGTTCCGTCGAAGTAAATTTTTACAATTTCACCTTCAGTATTGGAACTTAAAATGTAAGGTTTTTCGGTACTTACAAAGTTCAATGAACTATTTTCGGCAATAGCCATATTTGTTTTCAATTTTATGCGTTCTTCACCTTTTCGGTTGAGAATTTGCAATTTTTCGCGTGTTGCTATCAAAATGTAGTCGTTGTTTTCAATACGTACATGCTTAGGTAATTTGATTATTGGGCTTGTTGCTTTAAAATTCCACGAGCTAAGTAACTCACCTTCTTTGCTGTACGCATAAGCTTGCTTATTTACACAAGCTACAAAGAAACGATATTTTCGGTCGTTTTCGTAATCAAAAACTGCTACTCCATTTGTTGCTTTTGAAGAAAGTTTGATAGGAAATTTTTCTACATCTTTGCCTTCTCTGTCTATCAAATACAGTTCGTCGCCGGCAGCGAAGAGGATTTGTAATTTTGTATTTGTATAATAATCAATCTGTTTTGCTTCGCCTTGTATTTTATATTTAATGTGTCGTTTGAATAAAATGGTTCCGCTTTTATCAATTAAATAAATGTTGTTGTTTTCGTCTTGAGTAAAAATTTCGGTTTCGCCATTGTAGTGGTTTTTGAACAATTGAGGGCGGCGTAGCGCGAGTGTATCTAATTTCAACTCCCAATGTTTTTCTATTTTCGGTTTTTTATCTTTGTCGAAAAGCAAAGACAAGTTGATGTTGTAAAAATCTTCAATATCAGAAGGAGTTATTTGAATAGTAAAAGGTAAATATTTATTTATCTTTTTTTGATTTAATTTAAGTTCTTGCGCATATTTCTTATTAAGCATAAAGTAATATAATTTTTTCGATAAAATAGGGTCAGAATAAACTAAAATGGTATTTTTCTTTTTACTTATTTCGGTCAATTCATTGTATGCAACTGTATTTTTGAACAATTTGTTTTTAGAATTCAAATTGATAAAGTTTTCTAGCTTTTCAACCGTCGAACCAATTAATAAATACTCGTCAAAAACAGTGTAAAACTTTGCATTGGGGCTTTTAAAAATACTTCCATACAAAACGCTCAATGGATTGGCTATACTAAAATGATACATTTCGTAGGTTTCTTTTGCACTGATTATCAGGGTTGAAGTAGTTTCCTCTAAGGCTGTAGAATCAACTTTGCTCAATGCTTTTAGGGTAGTTAATAATTCTTCCTTTGCATTGTTTTTGTCATTGAGTTTAGCTACTACTATCGGTTCTTCTATCTGATTGTCAGTTGTATAAATTAGCGCAAGCTCGTTGCCAAGATAAGTATTAAAAAACAATTCAAAATCCAAGCTCGTTTTGGCTTTCAATGCACTTATTTTTGCATTGTAAGCGTTGATTTGTGAGGTTTGCTCTAAATATTTTTTGTAATTTTGGTTAAACAGCTTTATGTCGCTAAAATTTACGGTAATAAATGCCGCTGTATTCTCCGGAAAAATATTGATTAATTCCGATTCTTGAGCACTTTGTCCTTTAAACGCTCTTAAATAATTCCATTTTCCTGTTGTTGCATTGGTTATTCCATTTAAGTAAACGGCTTCATTTTCAAGCAACAAATCGAAGCCAAACCAGTTGGGGAATTGTTGTAGTGTATTAGTAGTTACGTTATTAGAAGTATATGCTTCGAGTACGCTCGAAAAGTTTTGCAAATTGATAAAAACATTTGCTAGTGCATTTTTGTTGAGTTTATTGTAAACTTCGGTAAAAGTAGGCTGATTCAAAAAGTTATTGGCTTTATCTTTTTTGCGAATTGTTTCTTCTATTAATATTTCAGAACTGCTAAAAAGAATAGATTCTTCGTTTTTGTATAGAAAAAAAGCAGCTTTTCTGTTTTTTAGGGTGTAAATACTTATTTGAGTATTTTCATATATTTTTTTAGTTATAATAGTATGTTTACTAAATATTTGAGACAAAAGAGTATCAATATCTTCATCGTTTGCATCTTCGGGCTTGGCTATTTGGTACAAAACTTCGGGTTCTCGTTTTCCCATAAAGTGGAAAGATATTTCGCACAAGTTGTTCGACAAATACGGTGTTATTTTTTTATTGGAATTTAGTGCCGAATCGAGAAATTCAAATTCTTGTTGCAACAAAAAGAATGGATATATTTGGCTCATGTAATTCCACAATTCGTTTTCTCTGTCCGACAATTCGCCTGTAATCTTTTGTATATTATCACTTTCTATTATCAGAGCCGCACTTTCGGGAATGTATTTTATTAATGTATTTGTGCGAGCTTTTGATGTAATACCCACAGTAAAAAATTTTACAATGAGTGATACGATAATCAATGCCGCCAAAGCTATCGCTATTTTCTTTATCATTTTGCTTGTTATGTAGTGAACCAAATTTAATTTCTTAGCATTATTTTTCTATGATTTCTATTTCTTTATCGGTTAAATTGTAAAGTTT
>DZBP01000128.1 GCA_022729915.1 Draconibacterium orientale
TCATAATAAAAAAGTTTTAAAATATATGGTTAAATTGTTAAATTGTTAAATTGTTTTAATGTTCTATTGTTCTATTGTTCTATTGTTCTATTGTTCTATTGCTCTAATGTTATATTGTTCTATTGTTCTATTGCTCTAATGTTATTGATTTGAGGACTTTGAATTATCTTTTTTTTTATTCTAAAATAAATAAAACAATTTAACAATAGAACATTTTAACAATTTAACAATTTAACAATTTAATTAACACATTGACATTAAATCTCTATCTTTAAAAATTTCAATCATTTCATCTACAATAGCCATGTCGTCGATGGTAGAAGGAACTTTGTACTCAACTTTGTCGGCTATATTTCGTAACAGCTTGCGCAAAATTTTGCCAGAACGAGTTTTGGGTAAGCGTTCTACTACAATAGCTTCTTTGAATGAAGCAACGGGTCCGATGGTATCTCTTATTTTTTCAATTAGTTCGGCTTCGAGAACTTTTGGATTGATGGTGCTACCCGATTTTAAAACTACAAGAGCTAAAGGTCTTTGCCCCTTGAGGTCGCAATTAACACCAAACACAGCACATTCAGCCACATCGGGGTGTGCCGAAACCACTTCTTCCATTTCGGCAGTCGAAAGACGATGTCCGGCTACATTGATGATGTCGTCCACTCGTCCGGTTACAAAAAGGTAACCGTCAGCGTCTTTGTATCCGCCATCGCCCGTGAAGTAATATCCATTGAATCGTTCTAAGTATCCGGCAACAAAACGAGGAGTGTTTCGCCACAAATTGGTAAGCGTTCCGGGAGGCAAAGGAAGTTTAACTACCACAAAACCTTCTGTTCCGGCAGGTAATTGATTGCCGTCGTGGTCGAGAACCTGAATATCGTAACCTGCTACGGGCAATGAAGCAGAGCCAGGTTTTATGGGCATTAACTCTACACCTGCCATGTTGGCAAGCATGGGCCAGCCCGATTCGGTTTGCCAAAAGTGGTCGATTACAGGAACTTTCAAATGCTCTTTGAGCCAATTTAAAGTAGAAATGTCGCAACGTTCGCCAGCTAAAAATTGATATTTCAAACACGACAAATCATATTGTTTCATCAATTTGGCTTCCGGGTCTTCCTTTTTGATGGCACGAATGGCAGTTGGTGCCGTGAACATTACTTTTACTTTGTGCTCACTGATAACTCGCCAAAAGGTAGAAGCATCGGGCGTTTTTATGGGTTTGCCCTCGAAAAGCACAGTAGTATTTCGGTTGAGAAGCGGTGCATAAACAATGTAGCTATGACCAACAACCCAACCTACATCGCTGGCTGCCCAATAAGTATCACCTTGTTCTACTCCATAAATGTATTTCATCGAAAACTTCAAAGCTGCGGCATAACCTCCAGTATCTCTGATAATTCCTTTGGGTTTTCCGGTTGTGCCGGAAGTATATAAAATGTACAAAGGGTGAGTAGATTCTACAACAACAGGCTCGGCAGGAGCTGCTTTGCTTACAAGCTCGGCATAATCTAAATCATACGATTTTTTCTCAAAATCAACACCTTGTTTTCTATCAAAAATCAATACATGATTGGGTTTGTGTGTAGCCTCATCTATGGCTCTATCTACTAAAGGTTTATAAGCTACTTTTGTTTGAATTTCAATTCCGTTTGAAGCAGTTATAATAAGTTTGGGCTGACAATCGTCAATGCGAATGGCAAGCTCATGAGGCGCAAAACCTCCAAAAACAACCGAATGTATAACTCCTATGCGTGCGCAGGCAAGCATGGCATAAACTGCTTGCGGAATCATAGGCATATAAACAATAACAGTATCGCCTTTTGTTAAACCCAAATCGAGCATAGCTCCGGCAAGTTTGGCTACTTCGTCTTTTAATTCTATGAAACTGATAAACTGTTTGGTATTGGTAACAGGCGAGTCGTAAATTATGGCAGTTTGATTGCCAAATCCCTCGTTGATGTGTTTGTCGATGGTCAAATAACTAATGTTTAGTTTTCCATCTGCGTACCAACTGTCGTAGTTGTTTTCGTCTTTTGACAAAATGTTGTTTGGAAACACATTCCATTCGATATCTTGCGCTTGTTTTTTCCAAAACTCCTGTGGGTTTTGAATGCTTTGGTTAAAAAAATCGTTATAATTCATAGCTTTTCGTTTTTAGATTTGAACAAACCAAACCAATTGGGGTTAAGTATTTTTAATTTTATCAGCACTATAATAATGGTTAAAAAGCTTAAGCCCATTACCAACGAATGCAAAGGACTTACTTGGTTGTTGGCTTCATAAACAAAGCGCAAATACAAAGTAAATGCTATATAAATACTGATAAATATGTCAGAAAATAAAGGTCCAAATTTGAGTTTCATAGTATAAAAGGTTATAAGTAGTGAACCACATATAATTGTATATTTTATTTTACCAAGTGCTTAATATTTATTTGATTACAATAATATTTACTTCAAATAAAGTAGCACTGGTGCTTATTTAAACAGTTATTTTTTTATTCTTCGCACAATTCCATTATTTCTGCAATTACCTTCTTAATAGAGAAAGGCTTTACTAAATATTTGTCGGCTCCGTATTCAAAGCCTTTTTTAATGTCGGCTTCTCTGTTCTTAGCCGATAAGAAAACGATTTTGATGTTGGCAAAATCCTTGTTTTCTTTTATCTGCTTAATAGTTTGATAGCCATCTACATTTGGCATCATTATATCCAACAAAATAACATCGGGAATCACTTGTTTTAATGATTCGAGTGCTTCGCTGCCATCGCGAGCAATGAATACCTCGAAATTCATTTTTTTTAATGAATATTCTAAAGTCATTACAATGTTGGGTTCGTCGTCCACTATCAATATTTTTTTATTCATATAGTTAGTTTTCAGTTTGTTTCAAAGGTAGTTGAAAAAAGAAACGCGCACCGTTTGTAATTCCTTCTTCAGCCCAGATTTGCCCTTTGTGGTTTTCTATAATTTGCTTGCTGATGGCAAGTCCAAGTCCGCTTCCCAGAGGTTTGCGTATATTTTGGTTCGATGATTGATAAAATTTGTCAAAAATATAATTAAAATCTTCTTCAGCTATGGGCTGTCCATTGTTTTCTACCATCATTTCTACCATTTGAGCTTTTTGTTTGTAGTCGATGGTGATAATTCCAGCTTGCGAATCGCAAAATTTTATAGCATTAGAAAGCAAATTGGTCAATACTTGAATAATTCGATCTTCGTCGTATTGAAAAACCAAATTAGCAAACTGTTTACGTACAATTTTTATCTTTTTTGAGTAGGCAATTTGTTTGATGCTTCCTAACACTTTTTCGAGCGTTAACTTTAAATCATTGGAATCGAACACAAGATTTTGCCTTCCCGACAAAAGTTTCTCGAAATCTAAAATGTTATTAATCAGCCTCGACAATCGGTCAGAGTCTTGCAAAATTACATTCAGAAATTTGCTTCTGATTTCGGTAGGCATTTCGTCTTGCTCGTCAATGAGTAGCTCGGCGGCAGCTCTGATTCCGGTAACAGGAGTTTTTAGCTCGTGTGCAACAGTGTCGAGAAACTCGTTTTTTTGTTTGTCTTGAAGTATCAATTGGTTGTTGGCTTCTTTCAGTTTTTTAGAAATGTGAATTAATTCGCTCGATTTGTCGCGCAAACTTTTGTTGCGTGCTATGGTTTCTTTCGATTCTTCCAGAATTTTCAAAACTTCAATCAAACTAATGCGTTCTTCTTTTACTACACTTGCTATGAGTATTTTAGCTGATGCACCACCAATACTTCCCGAAAGCAATTTCTCGGAAAAATCAATCAAACGAGCATCGGCAATGAGCGTATTTTGAGGCAATTCGTATTTATTTAGAAAAGAATTCAATTCAACTTGAGCATTTTCTTCGCCTAAGAATTTGGCTAAAACATTCATAATATCAGCTACATAAGCTTCGCCTTTCCAAACAAAAGCGTTTCCTTCCATTCCCGAAAAATTGTTGTTGTCCACTATCATTTCGGCATAGTTACGCTCTCTATAATCGCTTACAAAAGCCAATGAAAACACCAAATAAAAGAATGTATTGACAGATAAACTCCAGAAAAAAGCATGAACCGGAGGATTCAAGAAATCAATTCCAAACAAAGCGTAAGGTTTCAAAAGCGAAATATTGAAAAGTCCATGATTGATAAAACCTCTTGAGCCTGTGAAACTTTCGATTATAAAAGGCAAAATGAGTGTGTAAAAAGTAACCGAAAATCCGGCAATAATTCCTATAATAGCACCCTTTGAACTTCCTCTATTCCAAAACAAACCTAAGAAAAAAGCTGGCGCCAATTGCGAAATAATCACAAATGCCACCAATCCAATCGAATACAGTGAAACTTCGATACTAAAATTAACATAAAATAAATAAGATGCTATGATAATGAGAAAAATAGAAAAGCGTCTGATGCGTTTGATGTATTGCGTATTTTTGTGCGATGGCTCATTGATGAATTTGTTCAAAAAACCATAAGGAATCACTAAGTTGTTGCTAACCATTGTAGATAACGCCAAAGTAGAAAGGATTACCATAGAGACAACAGCCGAAAAACCGCCCATGAAAACGAGTAAAGCTAAAAATGTATTTCCGTGTTTTAATGGAAGTAAAAGCGTAAAATAATCGGCATTTGGAGTATTACCAAACGTTAATATTCCTCCCCAAGCTATGAAAATGGTAAATAAATTGAACAACAACAAATAAAGCGGGAAAAGCCAAATAGCTTGCTTTAAGTCTTTTTCGCAATTGTTTTCGATTACACTTACTTGAAACTGTCGGGGCAACAAAAAAATGGCAAAAAATGAAAGCAAAATAGTATAAAACCAATTGAAACCGTTTCCAAAACCATTGAAAGTGATTAACTTTTGAAAATTAGGCAATTGACTCATTTGGTTGTAAATGTCTGTAGTGCCATCGAAAAGGTGAAACGTTACATAAACGCCAATTATTAGAAAGAAAAACAGTTTCAAAACTGACTCAACTGCCGTAGAAACTACAATTCCTTTGTGTTTTTCGGAAGCATCAATTTTTTGAGTTCCATAAAAAGCTGCAAAAACAGCTAACAAAAAAGCGACATAAAAAGTAGTGTCGTTGAGTATAAACGATGGATTGTTGGTGGATTTAGAAGCAATAATGTGAAATGTTTCGTCAATGGCTTTGAGTTGCAGCGAAATGTAGGGAATAATTCCAATAAGTAAAATAATAGTGGTCAATGCGCCAATAAATCTGCTTTTGCCATAACGAAGCGAAATAAAATCGGCAATAGATGAAACTTTGTGTTGTTTAGAAATGCGGATAATTTTGCGCATTATGTAAACCCAAAGCGGAAAGGCAATTACAGGTCCTAAGTAAATGGGCAAAAAGTCGAGCCCCGATTTTGCAGCCACGCCTACACTTCCGTAATATGTCCATGCCGATGTGTAAACTGCCAGCGACAAAGTGTAAATATACGGACTGTTCAACCATTTCTTTGTTGCATTTTTTTCGGCTAAAAAAGCAATGTAAAACAGCAAAACAAGGTATAAAACGATAATTATGACCAACAAAAAATTACTCATAATGCTTTTTGAGGACAAAATACGAAACTAAAATAGATAAAATCCAAAACATAAAAATGACAAAATAAACCAAAGGTATTCCAAAAACAGCAACAGGATAATTGTACACCAATATAAATGGCACATTGAATAAAAACAGTAATATTATTGAGCTTATTACTAATTTTTGTTGATGTCGTTTTTTCAATTTCTACGTTAGATTTATGAAAAGTATGAATCGAATAAATGTATTAAACTTTGCCAAAGCATTTACTTTGGCAAAGTTTTTTGTGATGTATAGTTTCCAATAAAAAAACAACTATTTATTAGTGAGCAACAGCAGCTCCCGCACCTTTCGGAATGCGAATGTCTTCAATCAAATGTTGAATATTTTCGGGCGGAGCAGTTGTAAGGCGCGATACGATTACAGAAATTACAAAATTCACAATCATAGCAACTGTACCAAATCCTTCGGGCGAGATTCCAAACCACCAATCGCCTGCAAGACCTGCTACTGCATCTTTTCCACCATCGAAAATGCCAAATTTGAATTTCAACATGTAGAACAACATCAAGGAAAGACCTATAATCATACCTGTTACAGCCCCTTGTCTGTTCATTCGTTTGTCGAAAATACCCAAAACAATAGCTGGGAAAAATGAAGCAGCCGCCAAACCAAAGGCTAAGGCAACCACCGCAGCCACAAATCCAGGCGGGTTAATTCCAAAATATCCGGCTATAACTACTGCAACGGCAGCACTTCCACGTGCAGCGTACAACTCTTGACGCTCAGTAATTTTTGGAACAAGCACTTTCTTTAACAAATCGTGCGAAATAGAGGAAGCAATAACCAACAACAAACCCGCAGCCGTAGATAATGCCGCTGCAAGTGCGCCAGCTCCCACCAAAGCAACCACCCAGTTCGGTAAGTTTGCAATTTCAGGATTTGCCAACACCATAATATCCTTGTCAATAGTCAATTCGTTCAACTGAGCATCGGCTACATATTGAACAACACCATCGGCATTTTTGTCTTCAAAAGCAAGCAATCCGGTTTTTTCCCAGTTGCCTACCCAATCCGGCATGTCTTTGTATTGTTTGTTGCTAACAGTTTCGATGAGGTTTGTGCGTGCAAATACTGCAACCGCAGGCACTGTGGTATAAAGTATGGCAATAAAAACAAGAGCCCAACCAGCAGAAAGACGTGCATCGGAAACCTTAGGAACCGTGAAGAAACGCACAATAACGTGCGGCAATCCGGCAGTACCCACCATCAAAGCCAAAGTAATGGCAAAAACATCAATCAATGATTTGCTACCCGATGTGTATTCGTGGAAGCCAAGTTCTTTTTGTAAACCATCAAGTTTTTGTAACAAATACATTCCATCTTCGCCCTTGCTGCCAAATCCTAATTGTGGAATTGGATTTCCTGTCATTTGAATGGATATAAAGATAGCCGGAACCATGAAGGCAAAAATAAGTACCATGTATTGAGCTACTTGTGTGTAAGTAATCCCTTTCATACCGCCTAGTACAGCATAAAACAACACAATAGCCATTCCAATATACACTCCAGTATTAATGTCCACTTCTAAATATCTCGAAAAAACGATACCTACACCACGCATTTGACCTGCCACATAAGTAAATGATACTATTAAAGCTGCTACAACTGCTACAATACGAGCTGTGTTGGAATAATATCTATCGCCAATAAAATCAGGAACAGTAAATTTACCAAACTTTCGCAAATAAGGTGCGAGTAGAAGAGCTAAAAGCACATAGCCTCCAGTCCAACCCATTAAATAAACCGAGCCATCGTATCCTTCAAAGGAAACGATTCCGGCAAGTGATATAAATGAAGCCGCTGACATCCAGTCGGCAGCAGTTGCCATTCCATTCATTAGCGGCGAAACTCCTCCACCAGCTACATAAAATTCTTTTGATGAAGTGGCTCGTGTCCAAATTGCTATTCCTATATAAAGAGCAAATGTAACCCCTACTATAATCCAAGTCCAAGCTAAAATTCCCATAATATTTCTTTTTTATGAATTAATTATTCTTCTACTCCGTATTTTTTATCCAATTTTGACATTAATTTTACATAAATGAAAATTAAAATCACAAAAACATACATCGACCCTTGCTGAGCAAACCAAAATCCTAATTTATATCCGCCCATAGTGATTGTATTTAGTTGATTCACCAGAATAATACCAAATACATACGAAACCAAAAACCAAACACTTAGCAGAATAACCAAATATTTTAGATTTTCTTTCCAATATCCTTTTACATCTAATTTTGTCATAGCTAATCTTTTTTTAGAATTTGTAAATAGCAGTTAATAAAAACCTTATGTTGCTTACAGGCTCTATCGAACCAACCTCTATGTCGCCTGTTGTTGTATTAAGTGCGCCATATTGAGCCGATGTGTATTCCAATTCAGTGCCAATGGTTAAATTGCCCGATTTAAAACCAATGCGCGGTGCCACTCTATAAAGGCTGGCTACATTGCCCAAAAATCCGTTTGTAGTGATAAATGTAACGGCTTCGCCAAATCCACTGTTTTCGGAATAACCCACAAAAAGTCCCCATTCGCCTTTATCAGAAATATCGCCTTGAATTTCAGACCAAACCGAAAGTGTATTGTTGGTAACAAATTCTTCTTTTGCATTGGTTGCAAAACCGCCAATCATCAGCACGTCGGACATATTTTGTCCGTAAACTCCTTGAAGTTTCCAAATGGCTTTGCCCAAAGCTACTCGTGCAAAACCCATATAAGCAGTACTGCTCACATTGTCAGAGCCTAACGCTGGATTTGCTACTTTGTAGTTTACGCTAAGTCCTGCAAGAACTTTTTCAGTAGATCCAAATTGTAGTTGAGCATTTAATTGAGGCACACCCGCTTTACTCACACTTGCGCCTTTGGTTTGAAAATCTCTTTCGGTAAAAGCAGTAAAAATAAAACGCGCTTTGCCTTTAGTAGAAATTCGTAACTGCGGATTGCGCGAAAAAGGCTGAAACGGAACTCCTGTATTGAACGAATAAACTCCCGGAAATGCATCGGTTATAAACATCGGGTGCCAAAATTGACCCATCAAAATCTCAAGTTTGTCGTTTGTGAGCTTTACAAAAGCATGGCGCAAACGGAAACCGTTCACATCGTCAAGCCCTGTGCCTGAGTTGCCAAAAAAGTCGGCTTCGAGCAAACCGCTTGTTTTCATTGTAAAGAAATCGGGTCCGGTAATAACGCCCGATAAACGCGACTGTATGGAAAGAATATTAAAATTAGATTGTGCATACAAATCGTTTCCATCGGCATCTAACACTTCTGCTGCCGGAATAATGTTGAAATGCCCTTCGCGAGCACTCGTTACTTGCCTTGTGTCGAACATATAATCCGTTTTTACAAACCCTTTAAACTTTATTCCATAATTCGTTTCGGTTGTTTGCGAAAAAGAAATAAAAGG
>DZBP01000129.1 GCA_022729915.1 Draconibacterium orientale
TTATTAAAAATATTTTTACTGAAGATGCTTTTCCTTTTTATTTTTCCTAAATAATATTGGTTCTAGAGAAAATTATTAAAAATTTTAAATTAAACTTAAATCTTAATACAATTTCATAAAAAATTTGCATCTTTGCAATACCAAAAACCGAAAGTTTTCGGGAAAAAACTATAACAATCAAAATCTAACTTTTTTACTATGAAAAAAATAATTAAAATATTTTTGATAATCATAGCAATTCCAATTGTTTTGGTCGGAATTTTGCTAGTTTATACTTCGGTTGTTGATTATAAACCCGAAAAAATTGAAAATGTTTATAAATCAGAAAAAGCCGAAACGTTGAATGACACATTAGAATACAATCTAATGATTTGGAATTTAGGTTATTGCAGTTTAAGCGCTGATATGGATTTCTTTTACGATGGAGGCGCAAATGTTCGAAATACCGAAGAAAATACTAAAAGAAATTTAGAAGCTGTAAAAACTTTCTTGCTAAAATATCCTAATATTGATTTTTTTCTGTTGCAAGAAGTTGATAAGGAATCGAAAAGAAGCTATAAAATGAATGAATTTGCCGAAATTTCAGAAACTTTAAGTGCTTACAAACCTTTCTTTGCCGTAAATTATGACGTTGATTTTGTACCACAACCAATTACCGAACCAATGGGTAGTGTGCTTTCGGGAGTGGCTACTTTTAGCAAATATGAGCCAATAATTTCAGATAGATATGCTTTTCCGGGTAGTTTTAGTTTTCCCGTTGGCTTATTCATGCTCGACCGTTGCTTTTTAGTAAATAGGTATAAACTACAAAATAACAAGGAGTTACTAATCATAAATACGCACAATTCAGCTTACGATGATGGCACGCTTCGCAAAGGAGAGATGGAATATTTGAACAAATTCTTGATAGAAGAATATGCCAAAGGAAATTATGTATTAGTTGGTGGCGATTGGAACCAATCACCGCCTAATTTTGAGCCAAAATTTAGTGGCGAAGTTTTTGATTCAGAGGATTTTATGAAGATAGAAGAAGATTACTTACCAAAAGATTGGAATTGGGTATATAGTGCTGATATTCCGACAAATAGGCGTGTGAAAAAACCTTATACAAAAGGCGAAACAGCCACTACTGTTATCGATTTTTATTTGCTTTCGCCAAATATTGAAAAAATAGAAACTTCAAATGTTGATTTAAGTTTTCAAAACTCTGACCATCAGCCAGTTTTATTGAAAATCAAATTAAAAAAATAAGTTCTGATATATCTTATTTGGAGTAAATAGTTGTACAAAAAATACATTTTAAACAAATTCAGGTCTTCAATATTTGAAAAAAAATATTTACTATAATAAAAAAACAGGCTTTAAATGCTAAAGTCTGTTTTTTTATGAAATCACCTGATTATTTTTCATCAGATTAGCCGTTAAACATGAATGAATTGGCAAAATAGCAAGCAAATCGCCGATTTTTACTTTCTTCAAGAACTCTGGCTCGCACTTAGCCAAAGCATGTTCTTGCGATAGAGAATAAATTATAGCCTTTGAGCTGTAATCTACAGTTTTGTAATCGTTTTCAACAAAATATATTTCACCAAAATTTTTCGTTCCATCTTTGCTAACTACATAATCCTTAGATAAATGAACAGCACCTGAATGTAAAACAATCTCTGATTTATTTTGTTTAATTCCCACCACTGGGGCTAACAATGCACAAGCTATTTCTGAACGTTCGCACGAACCAATTTTATGCTGCATAAGGTCGTAATACACAAAATTTCCGGGTCTAAGTTCGTCAATTCCTTCAAAATCATCAGCTAAGCTTGCCGTAGGTGTATCGCCATACGAAACTAAAATGTTAGGAAATTTTGGCTCAAATTGTTTCCTTAAAGCTTTGATATGTTGCAAGTTCTTTAAATGAATTTCTAAAACTTGTGCTTTTGTTTCAGCTGCATAAGTATTCCCTGCATGAATCAAAAAACCTTTAAAATCAGCTATTTGAGACGAAGAAATCAAATTAGCAATTTCTGAAATCTGATTTATTTCATTTGGTAAAATTCCACTTCTACCATAAAACAAATCGATTTCAATAAAAATACCAACTTTTTTGGTTAAATTTTTAGTCAGATATAAAGCGGTTTCTAGCGAGTCAACAAGCAAATTTAAACAAACGTCAGAATTTATGCTATTCACAACATTTATTTCCAAAATATTGAAAGGAAAAGCGATTGTAATATCTTTCCAGTCGTTTTGTGCAAAGAAAACAGCCATTTCGACAGAAGATACTGCAATATGCTCAATTCCAATTTTTCGAAACCATTCACCTACTTCCTTTGATTGGTGAGTTTTAAAATGAGGTCTGAAAAGAAGTTGATGTTTTTTAGTTGTTTCGTAAATTTTAGAAATATTTCGCAAGCATTTTTCTTTGTTTACAATAAATGTAGGTCTTGTAATTGGCATTTTATTCTTTTTAAATTATAAAACAAATTAAAAATAGTTTGAAAATCAAAAAAAATGATTATCAAACTACTTTTTAAAACAATCCAAAAACTTCTAAAAAAATTATTCTTCGTGTTTTTTAAGTTTTTCTTGTGTTTCGTTTAATTTATTCTTCAATTCGAGCTCTCGTTCTTCGTGTAAAGCTGTTATTTCTCTTATTTTTCGAGCTTGAAGGTCTTTTTCTAAAATAAGTTCCTGTCCAGTTTCCTTATCTTTTGTAATATTATGTGCAATTTTTAGTACTTTGAACGGTTTGCCATCGTCGGTAAAGAAAGGAACGTAAGTTTCTGATAACCATATCTTTTTGTTATCAATATAATACAAATTTTCTTCCGTTATCGTTTCGCCCGATTTTAAATCGTACCAAAATTGTGCGTATTCGGCAGGCGATTTTAACGTTTCACTGCCCATGTTGTCGCTGTGTTTTGTGCCAACAATTAAATCAACTTTAGTATTGAACAAACTGGCAACATACTCATTAGCATAAATTATGTTTCCTTTAAAATCGTATTCTACTAAATAGGTTGTCTTTTCGAGAGCTTCTAAAATTACTTTAGAATTAAGTGAAGCTTCGTTCAATTCTTTGATTTTAGCTTCAAATTCGATATTCAAACGACTCAAACGCATTTCTTGTTCTCTGCTTTTGCGCTCCATCTCTTCTTGAGTAGCTTGCAATTCTTCCATATTTTGTCTTAATTCTTCCTCTTGCGAAGTCATTTCTTCGGCTTGCTCTTGCGATTGTTTGAGCAAATTAGCTGTTTTGATAGCTGTTCTTACATTTGAAATGGTAGAAGCAATAATTTCACCAATCTTTTCGGTAAATTCAATCTGATACTTTTCAAATTTGTTGAACGAAGCTACTTCAATAACTCCAAAAATCTCATCATTTAGCAATAATGGTACTAAAAGTAGGCTTCTAGGGTTGGAATCGCCCAAACCTGAAGTAATTTTAACATGGTCGATTGGAATGTCTTCTAAGTAAATAGATTGTTTTTCAAATCCGCATCTTCCAACCAAACCATCTCGTTCTCCAATAACTTTATCGGCAAAACGCTTTCGGTTGTAAGCATACGATGCAGTCATTTTGTAATGCATATTGTTTGAGTCTTCACTGCTTAGGATAAATATTCCTCCTTGAATTGCTCCTAGATAATTTACCAAATTACTTATAATATTAAACGATAAGTCTTCAATATTTTCGTTTTCGCTCCGCAAGATGGCTCCAAATTTTGCAGTTCCTATGGTTGCCCATGAAACTTGCTCATCGAGTTTTTTGCGCTCTGCCTCTTCGTCTATGGCTTGTCGCAAACTTTTGCGCATTTCAAGAAGCGATTTGCCCAAAACATCGTTCTTGCTTAAAAGTGTAAATTCGGCATTTAAATTACCTTTGCCAATATTGTTAGCAAATTCGGCAGTTGAAAGCAAACCATCTATAAGCGTATTGACCGATTTACGAATATCACCAATTTCGTCATCGGACTTAACACGCATTTTTTGAGTTTCATCAATTTCGCCTTTAGCAAGCGACCTTAAAATTTCTGTAATTCTAATCAATGGTTTTGAAATATAACGCGCTATAAAGAAGGTTACAATGGATAATACTATAAGACCTAAAACGATAAATACCATCGAATTATATAAATTTTGATTGGCTTCGGCTGAAATTACTTTCAAAGGAACAATAATTCCAATAGCCCAAGGTTGGTCAGATTTACCAACATTTACGGGTGCATACGAAATATAATTTTTTTCACCATTTTCTTCTGTTTTTATAAAAGAAAAGGGTTTGCCTTTTTGAATACGTTCCAAAACATTATTGTCGAGAGTAGTTTGAAAATCAACATCTTTTATCGACTCGTTGATGTATTTTTTATTAGGGTGAGCAACAAATTTTCCGGTATAAGTTACAAAAACGGCATAACTTTCTTCAAAAGGTTTTATATTATCGGTAATTTGTTGGAAAGTTTCCATACTAATATCTACACCGCTAAGTCCGATAAATTTTCCATTCTTAACAACCGGTGCCGAAACAGATGCGACAAGAATTTCATCGGACGAACTACCTGAGTAAGAATAAAAATAAGGATCGACAATGTGTTCAAGAGGTTTCATTTTTACAGCATAATACGAACTATGTGTATCGTCTCCTTCCATATTTCGATATCGATGCGAAATATCTACTTTGCCAAAGTTGTTGTAGGCTTCCGAAGCTATCCTTCCGTAATTTTTAGTATAAGCTGTATCCCAAGCACTTAATTCAATGGAAGTCCAAACCGCAAGATAGTCTGTTGTGGCAAAAATATTTTTAAGAATATCGTCGTAAATAGCCAAACGCTGAGCTTGTTGTATTTTAGCTTGGTCGGTATAAGCACCTGATAATGCTCTCGATAACCCAATATCGGTATTAAAATAAGAAGCTACTAAATTTGCATTTTCGGCAGCATACGAATCGGCTAACTTCATTGCATCTTTTATGGCTTTATTTTTAAAAGTAATACTAACATAACCTATAGTAGTTATGAAAATTAACATGGTAGTTGTTAAAATTAGTATTAAAATTTTTGCCTTCAGATTTAGTTTCATAGAGTTTAAATTTTTCAAAACTATAATATTGTATTATTTATTTTAAGCAATTTGACTAAAAAATATATTTTTAGTTCGAGTTGTCAATAGAGAAATCATTTTATCTATTGATGGAGTTGAAAAAAATATGTTATAAATTTTCAAATATCTAACAAAAATGATTTTTGCTCGTAAAAATTAAAATAACATGCTAGAAGAATTATTTTAGCGATATTTCCGTTTTTATCTTCAATAGGGAAAATAGCGACTTTTGTGAGAGTTTTCTTTCCATTTTTACTATAAAAAACCAGAATATCATTAAATTCAATACCGCTCTTAGCATTGTGCCATAATATTTCAATATCTAGAATGCCTTCTTTTTTTAGAAGGATTGGAATATTTTTGCCTTTCATTGTTTCTAGGTCTAAGCCCGTGGCATCTAAAAACTTATCAGAGCACGAAAGTAACGTTCCGTCGAGAGCAAATTCCGCTTTGATGCTAGTACGTTCAAAGGTCTCTATTAATTTATTCATTTCAAGCTCTTTAGTAATTCTATTGCTGGTGTCAATTGCTAAAAACAAAACTTTATCTAAGTTAGCTGAGGCATCACGTACAATGGTATAAGTTACAAAAAGATATACGTGTCCGGTTTTGGTTCGATACTTTACATCTTTTTCAAAGTGCTTGCCACCATGCGATATGCGTTGCCATTCTTCCGTAAAATCAGCTCTATCTTCGGGTTCTAAAAATGTAGAGTAATGCTTTCCTTCAGCTTCGCGCGAGGTGTATTCCATTACTTCATAAAACTTAGAATTGGCATACAATAATTTACCTTCCAAATCGAAATCAGCTCTTATAACAGTATGGTTTACAGCAGCTACAAAACCAAGCGATGCTTCTTCTTTGAGGTTGGCTTCTTTTTGAGTTTCTTTGAGTTCGTCGAGTTGTCGGCGCATAATTTTTTCTTGCAAAGCCATTTTCATGGCATGCATTTGAGCTTGTTCAAGAAGTTTTGCGGTATTTGTGTTTATTTTTACATTGAAGATAGACGATGCAATGGTGTCGCCAAGTTTTTCGGCAAACTCACGAGCATAAAGTTCTAATTCTTTGAAAAATGCCAACTCTATAATACCGTAAATATTCTGATTGTGAACCAATGGAAATAGCAATAAACTCACTGGTTTCGATTCACCTAATCCTGAATAAACATCTAAATAATCTGCTGGAACTTCGGTTAAATAGATAACTTTCTGTTCGATAGCGCACCGTCCAACTAATCCTTCGTTGAATAAAATCTTTTTTTGTGCTATTTTTTTAACATCATAAGCATACGAATTTTGCATTATTAAGTATTTCTCTTCATTTTCATTGGTTTCTACTGAAAAAATAGCTCCTTGTACTGCGCCAATGTATTTGATGAGTTCTTGAAGTATAATATCGTATAAATCAGATAAATTTGTGTTATTTTCTCTTAAAATATTGCTAAATTTAGCCAAACCAAAATTGACCCAATCTCTTTCGCTTTCTGAGTCTTTTTTTACATCAAGCTCGCGGCTCAATAATATCATATTTGCGCGAAGCTTTTTTATTTGTTTATAAATCAAATCATTTGGCGATTTTGCTTTTATTTCATAGTCGTAAATATTTTTTGATAAATTGATTAACGCATCTACAGTGTCGTCTTGATTATCAGTCAATTTATTTACACACAATGCTATTTTTCCTATTTCGTCTTTGGTTTCTTGAAGCTTATATCTTGGTTCATTTCCTTGAGCTAAATAACTTAAATTGAGCTTAATAAACCTTAATGGTTTTCGTATTTTTTGTTGAATAAATACAAGCGAACTGATTAAAACAAATAAAAGAAAAGCAGAGAGAATATAAATTTTGCTTTGATTGCGTTCAAATTTTAATTCGTTTAACTTTAAATTATTATGTGTTTTTTCAGAATAATTATCGGCAATAAAAGTGAGAGTTTCTAAAACCTTTTCAAGAGCTGCTTGATTTTCTAACAAACTGTTAATGAATGCTTTGTGTTCTTGTGTAAGCTCAAGTTTGTTCTGTGTACTTTTAAGTGTTGCATAAAGTACCTTCACTTTTTTCCGGATTACATCATTTTGTGAATCGAGTATAATCCTATCGAATTTATCTAAATTAAGATCTATTTCTTTTTCGAGTTTTGTAATTTGCAGTTTTAGAGTATATTTTACGTCTGAATTGCTCGCTTGGTTGTAAAGAATTCTGAGAGTATTGTTTTTTTGAATATTATCTTTTATTGTATTTATAATTAGTATGTTATCAGTTAAAAGATTGCTGTAATCGGTACTTAGTTGAATATACGATTTCAATGTACTTTGTTGATATACATACACAATACTAAATAGTATATAAATTGTAAAAATTATACTAGCTAATTTTAAAGGAATAGAGTTAATAAAATTCTTAACTTTTGCCATTACTTCATTATATCTATTTATGAGTTATACTTAAAATATTCAATAAAAAAAAAGAATATTGAATTTTCAAAAATAATAATTTTTATAATCTTAAAAAACAACTTGGCTTATAAATTTGGAGGTTATTTTAATTATAGGGTATATATTTGTTGTGTTGAATATTTAACAACTTGACAAACAATGGTTTATTTGTATAAAAAAAAGGGTATGAATTTTTATAAAAATATAAATGAAACGAGTAGAGATATCTACATTCAATGTTTTAGCACAAAGCACAAATAATTGTTTTTTTGTGCTTTGTGTATTTTGATTGTTTTTGAAATTGATTATAAACAATTGCTTTATTTTATTTGAAGCATTTTTGTAATCAAATAATTTTAAAACATTTGGCAAAATTAAATATGCAATAAATTTAATTACAAACATAGTAACAAACTTATTTCCAAGTCATTCGATATTCAGTAACGTCATCACCTTTAGTTTTTGATTTTGTGATGCGCACAATGATATCAGAACAACCACTTAATTCTAAGCCCTTTTCAATCCAACCTGCAATGCGGTATTCAACCATTTTGTCGAGATTGTCAAATTCTTTGATGAGCAAAGTAACTGATTTGCTGGAGCTTTCACCTACATCTAAAACGGCGTTTTCGTAGTGTGTAGCCATGATCTTGGAAGCTCTTTTGATGATGTATCCCGGATTTGCCATTTTTACAAATATTTTGTAAATACCTGTAAGAGAAACCTCTGCACTGTGCTTTCCAGCTTCCATAGCTGCTCTAATAGAGTTGTCGTCGAAAAACATTTTCAAATGGTGGGTAGGCAAAACGACACCTTCATTGAGTGGATACCAGTCGGTTGCATAAATGGGATTACTCATTATTGTTTTTGCACCTAAAGGTAAATTCTCGAGCCAATCGTTGTATTTGGCTGCCCACTTGTCTTTTACGTATTGTTGTATTGATTTTACTACTGTTCCTTTAACTCTCATAAATAAAGCTGTTATTTAATATATTTGTTTTCAATGTATTCAATTAGAAAAAAAAACATCAGACTTTTGCTTTTTAATAATTTATTGAAAATAAGCAACCGTGCTGTTATATTTGGAGCAAACCTATTTGTAATTAACTAAATTTAAAGTACATATCAAAATAAAATGTACGATTAAACTTAGTTGGCGACATAAAGCTTATAACCTTATTCTCTATATTTACCTTGCATTACAATTTGCAACATGAATATTTTAAGGTTTACCTAAAAATTTTAATTGTAACTTTAATTACAAAAAAACTCAAAACATTTGCATAGAATTACTCAAAGTAAAAGATTGAATGCAACTACTTTGAGCAACTTTATCAATATATTAAGATTACTTAAATACTACTTTACTACTAATTTAGATTTTGGGACTTTATAAATAGTGCTTGAAAGAAAACTATACACTTCTAGCTTTTGCCCCTAAATCCC
>DZBP01000130.1 GCA_022729915.1 Draconibacterium orientale
TTAATTTTGCTGCCGTTTTTTTTTGTTAAAAAAAGCAGTATATTTGTAAAAAAAATAAAATCTGCCACAACGTATAGTGAAAAATGAAGCCCAACGCAAAAATATCCATTCGTTTTTTTGACGACCGCCAAGTGCGTGCCGTTTGGGACGAACAGGCTGCTAAGTGGTGGTTTTCGGTGTTGGATATGGTTGCAGTGCTTACAGACCAAGCGGAATATGCCAAAACACGCAACTACTGGAAATATCTGAAAGCCAAATTGAAAAAAGAAAATCCAGAGTTGGTTAGTGCCACTACCCAACTGAAACTAACTGCGGCTGATGGAAAAAAATACAAATCCGATATGTTAGATTATTCGGGTATTATTGCCTTAGGCAAGGAGTTTCCGAGCAAAAAAGCAAACCGATTTATTGAATGGTTTACTTTTAGCGAGGAAAGTATAGACGGAAAAAGCAAAACCAAAGCCTATTCGTTGTTTGAGAGTTCGTTTTTAGAGAGCATAGAAGTAGGCACAACTAAGGGTTTGCAACAAATTCACGCTTATTTATTTGGCGGTTTATACAATTTTGCTGGACAAATAAGGCAGAAGAATATTTCAAAAGATGGTTTTCAGTTTGCCGTATCACAATTTTTGGGCGAAACCTTGAGGCTAATTGAAGTAATGCCCGAAACCACGCTTGAAGAGATTGTAAACAAGTATGTAGAAATGAACATTGCTCACCCATTTATGGAGGGCAATGGCAGGAGTACCCGAATATGGCTGGATTTGATACTCAAAAAACGAATCAAACAATGTGTTGATTGGAGTAAAATAAATAAGCAGGATTACATGAACGCAATGAAAATAAGCCCAATAGAGAGTATTATGTTAAAAACACTTTTAGAAAATGCGCTAACAACTCAAATTAACGACCGTGAAATGTTTTTGAAAGGAATTGATTACTCATATTATTACGAAGAAAACGAGTAAAAAAAATATTGAATAAAGCTTGTGTATGAACTCATTGCTTAGGATTGGATTACTTAGTGTTAGAAAGAAAACTCCTACTCTTTGAAAAAAGCCCCAAACCCCTAAAGTGGCTTATTGTAACAATTAGTAAATCAACATGTTTCAAAAAGTCCCCTTCAGGGGATTTAGGGGCAAAAGCCAGAAAAGTATAGTTTTCTTTCAAACACTACTTAGCTTTGCGTGGAAGAGCTTATTGGAAACGTCGTAATCCGCACAGATACAAATTGTATCAGTTGCAAAAAAGCACAAGTGCTTCATCAGAAGCAAGCAGCCTTGAGTCGGCTGAAAGCACTACCGAGGGTAGTCCTTCAGCCTCATAAGCAAACCAGAAAAACGGTAGCAATTAGTTTTGCTGCCGTTTTTTTTTGCTATTAAAGGTTGAAAAGAGAAGTTGAATTTTTTGTTGCTTTTCTTTTTATTTGATTTTGTAAATAAAAAATAAAATAGTATTTTTGTAAAAACAACTGAAAATAACCTATGGCTGAAATACAAAAATACAAAGCACTGTTTGATTCTGTATGCCAAATTATAGAGCAAGGCAAACGACAAGTTACAGCACAAGTAAACAGCACGCTAACTCTAACTTATTGGCACATTGGCAAAACAATAAACGAAAATGTTTTGCAAAATAAGCGTGCCGAATATGGAAAACAAATTGTAAAAAACATAGCTGATGATTTGACTTCTATTTACGGAAAAAGTTTTGAAGCCCGTAACTTGCTACGTATGATGCAATTTGCAGAATTATTTCCCGATATTCAAATTGTGTCGACACTGTCGACACAATTAACATGGTCGCATTTTATTGAATTATTTTCTGTAAAAAAAAATGATGCTCGTATTTTTTATGCACAACAAATTGCAGAGAGTCATTGGAGCATAAGAGAAACACGAAACCAAATAGAACGAAAAACCTTCGAACGTGCTGAAATTGCAACAATCAAAAACAATTTAAGCGAAAGCGATTTCCCATTTTCGTTCAAAGACCCTTATTTTCTGGATTTTCTTGGCTTAAAAGATGGATATTTAGAAAACGACCTCGAAAATGCCATTTTGAAAGAA
Source organism: Draconibacterium orientale (assembly GCA_022729915.1). Taxonomy (GTDB): domain Bacteria; phylum Bacteroidota; class Bacteroidia; order Bacteroidales; family JAIFNL01; genus JAIFNL01. Next base: position 2,070 of record DZBP01000130.1, read on the forward strand.
CTCGAATTTTTTATTTTGGAACTTGGAAAGGGTTTTGCTTTTATAGAGCGTCAAAAAAGAATGATTATCGATGGCGAAGATTTTTATCTCGATTTGCTTTTTTATCATCGAAAGCTAAAAAGATTGGTTGCTATTGAACTGAAAATAGGAAAATTTAAAGCCGCTCACAAAGGACAAATGGAACTATACCTAAACTGGCTAAACGAACACGAACGGCAAACCGATGAAGAACCACCCATTGGTTTAATTCTTTGTACCCAAGCAGGTAGCGAACAAATAAAACTACTCAATATGCAAAAAGACGGAATTATGGTTGCCGAATACTGGACTGAATTGCCCTCTAAGCATCTTTTAGAACAGAAACTACAATCTGCTCTTATTGAAGCCAGAGAACGTTTGGGCATTGCAAAACCTATTGATGGTGAGTAAAACTAGTCCTTCAGCCTCATAAGCAAACCAGAAAAACGGTAGCAATTAGTTTTGCTACCGTTTTTTTTAATGTCAGTTAATACAATTGTTTTGTTTTTAGTTAAAATTATTCTTAACTTGCGTGTTTATGGAAACATATAGTATTCATTAATAATAAAACAAAATTTAAACAGTTTAAGAAATGAGAATGAAAAATGCAATCACAACAGCTGCTATGTCGGTTTTACTTTTTATTTTTGGCTGTGGTACAAGTACCCAACAAGCAGAGGAAACAAGCGATAGCGCAGAAGTAACTACTGAGCAAGAAGAAGTAGTAGCTCAAGAAATAACGTTTGAGGAAGAGGGCGAAGCCGTTGAATTGGGTGAAGCTCTTACGATAGAGGAACTTAAAAAAGCAACCTTTAGTGGCTCCGAACCTTTTTGGAGCATTAAATTTACCGACGAATACCTCTTGTACGAAGACCCGAGTGGACCTTTAAAAGTTTATTTTAGAAAGTCTTACGACGATGCTACCAAAATAAAGCTCAAAGAAGCTTATGCTGTGAAAGACAAAAAAGGAACTTTCTTTGCCACCATGAACGAAGAAGTAACCTTACAAATTATGGTTACACGTCAAAGTTGCTCAGATGGAATGTCGGAAGATGAAGGCAAATACAAAATGGTCATTTTATATAACAAAGATGCCAAAAACTATGGTTGCGGTAATCCAAAATAGCATTTTGAACTATTTTATACTTCATTTTAGCTCAAATGAAAATCAGCCCAAGAGTTTTTTAAAGCTTTTGGGCTTAATTTTTTTTTTAAAGAACATAGTTTGGACCTTATTTGCTGATTTTAGTAAAACGAAATTCAATTTTAGTGTTTGAAAAAAATATTTAGTCTTTGTTCCGCTCAAAATAATGGTGCAGTTAATTGTTTTCTTAAAAAATGCTAAAAAAGTAGTTTTCGCGCAAGTATTTGCCCAAAGAAGTGTCAAAACCTAAAGTAAATGTTTATTTTCTTATTAAAGCTATACTTAAAGTGAACTTAAAGCAAAAGTTTATTTAAATTGTATAAATATCTGAATATTAATAAAAGAACAAAATATTTACTTCACTGAAAAATTACATGAGTGCTTAATTTTTTTATTTATAAGTTCTGCGAATGAACGAACAAGAATTATTAGTACAAATCCAAAATAAAAACCAGCTAGCTTTCAAAGAGTTGGTGAAGAAATACCAAACTGCGGTAGTGAATACTTGCATGGGCTTTGTGCATAACTCTGACGATGCCAGAGATTTAGCGCAGGAGGTTTTTATAGAAGTATATGAATCGATAGCAAAATTTAGAGGCGATTCTAAGCTTTCAACTTGGATTTATCGAATTGCAGTAAACAAATCGCTCAACTTTTTGCGCAGTCACAAAAAAAACAATTTGCTCAAAAGCATAGAACAGTTTTTTAAAGGCGAAAAAAATACACAATACGAAATTTCTTACAACCAATCTGCTGATGCTGAACTTCTAAACAACGAAACGGCTCACGCTTTGAACAAAGCGCTGGAAAGTTTGCCCGAAAATCAACGTATCGCTTTTATTTTGAGCAAATACGACGAACTGCCTTATGCCAAAATTTCGGAAGTAATGGACATTTCGGTATCGTCGGTAGAATCTTTGCTTTTTAGAGCCAAGAAAAATTTGCAAACAAAATTAGTTCATTTTTATGGAAACAAACACATTCAAAAATAAGCACTAGTGCTATTTTAAATGGAAGCAAATCTTTTTTGCAATTAATTAGATTTTAAGTACTTGACAAAACGAGATAGACAATTTAATTTGATTCATTACTTAAAAGTGAAAAAAAATACAAACAGAGCGCAAGTTTTTTTTACAACGTGTGTCTTAACAACAAGAAACAGTAAAAATGATGTTTTTTAAAACAATTGAAAACTAAAAACATGAATTGTAACGAAGTACATAAGCAAATTTTGTTTTTTGCAGAGGCAACAGCCCCAGAAAATCAAAGGCAAGAGATTCAAAAACATCTTACAGTTTGTGATGCTTGTAATTCTCTTTATGTCAATATTCGAAAAAATTTGGAAGCTATTGAAACTGAGAAAACCAACCAAAGCGACGAACTGTTTTTTGAGCAACTTCAAGCCAAGCTACATCAAAAGCATTTTTCCACAAGAAGCTCATCTCTTTTTGTAATGAGACAAATTCTTGAGCCATTGAAAATTGCTGCTGTTATTGCTTTAGGAATTTTTCTTGGTGTTTTAATTGGCAACAGCTCTGAGCAAACTGCTCAAACTACTCAGCCACAAATCGAAACGTACAGTTTGGAAGATGAATTCACGAAAGAAATATACTTTACTGGCAACGACTTGGCTTATGAATCGGTAGAAGAATATTTGACCGAAAATGAAGTTTCAGAATAAGCACTTGTGCTATTTTATTTTGAGCAAGCATTTATGTAATAAAATAATTTTTAAGCACTTGGCAAAATGAAATATACAATTAAATTTGGTTTACTACTTAACAATTAAAAAAAAGAACGTTATGTCTTACTTCAAAAATACTAATAACTTACTCATTTTAGCCATAATTGTACTTTTAGTTACAAATATTGCTACCATTGCTACCATTTTTTATCACAAAAAGGAAGTAGCTACAGAAATGAATTGTTACCAGAAGCCTTATGACAAAAAAGTTCGTTTTGGGCATTTTATGCAAAAAAGGCTAAACTTAACCAGTGAGCAAAACGAAAAATTTGGTCAATTGAGAGACAAATACCACGAAAAGGGCGAAAAAATTACCGATGAAATACATGAAAATAGAAAGCTTTTGTACATCGAACTAGCCAACGAGCAAGTTAATTTAGATTCAACGGCTGCTATTTCGGATAGAATTGGTCATTTGCATAGTCAATTGAAACAAATTTCGATACAACATTACATGGAAATGAAAAAAATATGCACGCCAGAGCAGCAAAAGGAACTGTACAATCTTTTCAGAGATGCTTTTGAACGTGAAGGAAGACCAATAAATGGAAGAAATTTTCATAAAAAAGGAGAGTTCAATTAAACCTTTTCTTTTTTTTGCAATCAAAGATATAAATAAACTTCAAAGAGTGATTGTTTGTCCCGGGAAAATAAAATCAATTGCTTAAATTCACAATTACTAACATTTTTAATAACAAAAAAAACATGAAAACTAACAAATTTAGATTACTAGCTACTATAATAGCAGCTCTTTTGATAAGCATCAACACTAATGTATTGGCACAAAGAGGTCAAGGTGGACCAGGAATGGGACAAGGCATGGGACAAGGCTCTTGCATGAATATTCCTGATTTGACCGATGCGCAAAAAACTTCGCTCGACAAACTTCGTGCAAGTCATCAAAAAGAAATGCTCCAATTTCGCAATGAAATGGGCGAGTTGAAAGCAAAACTTCAAACTTTGCGTACTGCCGAAAGTCCAAACATGACCGAAATTAATGCTACCGTTGATAAAATTACGGCTCTTAAAAACAAACAAATGAAATCGAAAGAATCGCACACTCAAGAAGTTCGCAAAGTACTTACTCCTGAACAACGTGTTCAATTTGATTTGCACCAAGGTAAAGGAAAAGGTAAAGGAATGATGGGACAAGGTGGCGGAAGAGGCTGAGGCGGAAATAAATAGCTAGAAACGCATAGTTGTTTTATAAAAAAAGGCTGTTTTATCGACAGCCTTTTTTATTTTGTGTTTCCAAAATTTAGTGTTTCAAATCAGACCCTACGCTTTTACTTTTTGTGTATTCCTCTTTTGCACTGTAAAAGAAACTTAACTCTTTGTATTTGTCAAAGAATGATTTCATTTCATTAGAACTTGCAAAAACTTCAGTAATGTAATCGCTCACAGGAAACAATTCCATCGACTCGTTAGCCGGAAAAACCATTTTGTAGAAATAGTATTTATTTTCGTTGCTTGGTTTTACTTGCAAGAACGTAACGTTTCCTACTGTGGTAACATGTGCTGTGTGTGGTTTCACTGTGTAAGTAGTATCAGTAGATTGAAATTCATATTTTTCAATTTTTACCGAAGTTTTATCAATAGTGGTAATTACATGATAAACAGAAGGATATAGTTTTTCTCTATATTCCGGCATCATTTTCATGTTTTCTGCTTCTTTTTCAGCGTCACTTGGCGAAATCCATTTTCCTAATAATTGTTGAGGAATTTTTTCGCTTGGAGTGCTTAACGGCACTTCCGATGAATAAGGACAAGCTGTTACTAACAAAGCAATAGTAAAAATTGCAACAAATCGTAGTATTTTCATAATCTGCTTAAATTAAATTAATTAATTGAAAGTTTTTTCTTTAATTTTTATCAAAAGAAAGCTGCTTTCGGTTGTTGTTTTTGAGTAATATTATTGTAAATATCTGCCTTTGACTAAGAAAGAAAAATGAGCTTTGCTTTAGAAAAAATTATTTGAGCAAGTTAAATAAAAAAAACTATCTAAACAAATTTTTAAGGAAACGACCCTGCTTTTTTTCGCTTCCATAGCGATTGTAGTTTGGTTCTTGAGCGTTGAGATGTGGATTTAATACTTGCCAAATTTTGCTCCAACCCAAAAAACCTCCTACATTTCTGTCGTCGATATACACATCGGCAAGAATTTTTCTACTTATGGTTTCGTCAAACTTCTCCTCTGGGTAATTTTTATTAATTGCATAAAATTCTACTCCATTTTTTCGGCAAAATTCCACGGCATCGTCAAGCTCTTTTCCGGCGCGGTAAGTCCAAAGAATGAGTTTGTGCCCTTGTTTTTGCAATTCTTTGAGTGTGCTAAAAGCAAAGGTAAGCTCTTTTCCTATTCGTGGATACTCGTGTTCTACTATTGTGCCGTCAAAATCAATCGCTAAAGTCATAAATAAGAATAAATTATGTATTAAAAAAAATCAATGCTGCTTAAAACTAAACTTCTAATCTAAGCAACATTGAAAACGATAAATTATCGAATATTATTCATTTATTTAACTCTATGCCAAACTTGTGTGCGATAAAAGAACGCAATATAGCCTCTTACTTGCAATTTATCAGAGTCGTCTTCGTCTAACCAAAGTTTGCAATCATAAACTTTTCCGGTTTTAGGGTCTAAAATTCCATCGTCGCCTTTCCATTCTTTTCCGCTTGCTGTTAGTCCAGTAATAACGTCCATTCCTATTACTTTCTTATTTTTTCTGCTTCCTGGGCATACTTCGCATATTGGGTCTTGGTCTTCAGATGGTTTTTTGAAAAGCTTTTCTACTTTACCATAAAGTTTTCCGTCTTTTTTGTAAATTAACACTATGGATTTTGGTTCGCCGGTTTCATCGTCTATGGTTTTCCATTTTCCTAATACTGACTGTGCAGAAAGATTGCTAAGCATAAAGGTTAGCACCAAAAAGCTGATAAAAAAAACTGTTTTTTTCATTTGAACTTCTTTTTTTTGAATGGTTTTGTTAATAATCTATTCTTTTTTTGAGCTAATTCAATTAAAAAAATTAATAAGCACTAAGACAAAATAAATTGTATGTTGCTTTTTGCCAAGTGCTTAAAATTTATTTGATTACAAAAAAATTTGCTCCAATAAAAAAAGCACTAGTGCTTAAAAACTAGTTTGAATGGCTCTTATTGCTTTTCGGTTTATAAAAAAAGCAGATTGCAAAGTAACTTAATTATTTTTTAAATGCAAATTATTCGTGCAAAAAAAAGAAATTTTACAACGTTTTTTATTTTTAACAGATATTTTTATTATTATTTATTACCGTGCTATATTCTTCTTTTAATGTTAAAATATTTATATTTATTTTCTTGGTTTAGAATAATTGTGCTGTATTACCAAGTCCAGATTAAAATAACCGCTAAAACCCAAACAGAAACGATTACGGTTACAGTTTTTAGCCATTTAGTCCAGATATTTAATGCTTCGTTTTGGTCTTGTGGGTTTTTTGTTTCTTTTTTGCTGTATTCGTGAAAATGAGTGTGGCAATTGGGGCATAGTTTTTCCTTTTTACCTATCTCGCCAAAGATAGCTTGAGGCAAAATGTGATGTTCGTGAACATAAAAATACTTGCCGCATTTGACACAATAGCCTTTTTTAGCTTCCTTCATTACTCTTTTTTTATAACAAAGTGCATGTAATAATCATTCAACTCTTGATTAAAATGTACGGGAATTCCGTCAATGAGATAATTATCGGTGCCTTCGGGTTTCATTAGGTCTAAGCTTGCCATTAATGCTGGTAATTTAGTAATATCAGCTCTTACTAAAAGTTCAAACATAAATTTCTCGAAACGAAGCTCTTCTTTTGTTGGGTTTTCTTTGGGATTTGAAACATAAACATTTAGCCCTAGCGTTTTGTCATCTGGGCTATAACCGCCAGCAATATATACATCACTGTTTTCTGAGGGTACTATTTTTGAAAATTCTTGTTGGGTTATGATGTTTAATT
>DZBP01000131.1 GCA_022729915.1 Draconibacterium orientale
AGCGTGTAGCAACTTACAAAGAGCGTGTAGCAACTTACAAAGAGCGTGTAGCAACTTACAAAATACGTGTAGCAGCTTACAAAGAGCGTGTAGCAGCTTACAAAGGACGTGTAGCAACTTACAAAATGCCCGTACCAATCTTCAAAGGCACAATAGCGGCAGCTTTATTTTTTTCGGTTGTTAATTTCGTCGCGTATTTTAGAGGCTTCTTCGTAGTTTTCGTCTTTAATTGCGCTGTTTAGAAGCTCTTTAAGCTCATCTATTTCAAGCTCTTCAAGTTTTACTTCGGTAGGTTCGGGCGCGGTGGCTTCATCGTTGTCAAAATCGAGAATAATTCCGGCTTTTTCCATAATTTCTTCGGTAGTGTAAATAGGGCATCTAAAGCGCAAAGCCAGTGCTACTGCATCGGACGTGCGCGAATCGATGTTGATGCGTTGTACTCCATTGTCGCAAATCAGTTCGGAGTAAAAAATGCCTTCGTCGAGTTTATAAATTCGTATTTCGAGTAGTTCTATGTTGAAAGCAAGTGCAAAATTAGTAAACAAATCGTGAGTGAGTGGGCGAGTAGGTTTAAGCCCTTCGAGTTGAATAGCAATAGATTGAGCTTCGGGAGCACCAATAATGATAGGAATACGCCTTTTGCCTTTTTCTTCAGCCAATACCAAGGCATAAGCGCCGGTTTGTGTTTGGCTATATGAAAGCCCTAAAATACGTAATTTAATTTTTTTCATAAATAACAATAATTGTTCGAGATAATAAAGAGTGAATAATTTTCATTTGTTTGATTTTCAGATATTTGTTATTATACTAACTGTTGTTTATTTATTGTATTGTTATTTTTGATACTCGTATGAATAAAAAAACAATACGTATTGTTTTAGTAATTACCTGAAATTCAATTAATTTTAATAAGTTAGTTGCTTTTCACTTTTCACTTTTCATTATTCACTATTTATTAAGTTGTATGTTACAAAGTTAAAAAAAAACTTTTCTTTTTCAATTTATTTTAGTGTACTAAATGAAATAAATTTACATAAAAAATGCTAATTTATTTATTCTAAATTGTTTAGTTTTTAAAAATATGTAAAATAAATAATTTGTTTTGGTATCAATTTAGAGTTTTAGACCCACTACAAGTACGTCGTCCGTTTGTGCAGCGTTTGATTTCCACGACTCAAACGCTTGCTTTATTATTTTCTTTTGCAGTCGCATTTTATTAGCCTGAACTGAAAGTAAAAGCTCTTTAAACTTTTTTGAGGAGAATTTATCCATTTCATTTTCGTCAAATTGGTCGGTATATCCGTCAGTAAAAAGGTAAATGCTGTCGCCTTTGTTTATTTTTAGTTCGTGATTGGTAAACGAGGTTTCTTTAAAAAACACACCAATGGGTTGCTTGTCGGGCTTCACTTCTATCAATGTGTGTGTATTGTTTGACGTTAATTGATAAGAAGAGGATTCTTTAAAAGCATCAAATTGAGAATACTTGCTGTTTTCAACAACCAAATAAAGCGGGCGATGTGCTCCTGCATATTGCAGCATCATGGTTTGGGTATTTAAAACGCAAAGTGCAATATCCATTCCGTCTTCGGCTTGCATTTCGGGGTTATTTTGCTTTAGAGCTTTTTTGATAGCATTGCGCAAACGGTTCAAAATATCGGCAGCATTGAGGCTTTCATACTTATTTACAACTTCCGATAAGCTCGAAATGCCCAACATACTCAAAAAAGCACCCGGAACTCCATGCCCTGTACAATCGCCAACAGCCAAAATTACGTGATGATTGATTTTCTTGAGCCAATAGAAATCGCCACTTACTATTTGGAAGGGTTTGAAAAAAATAAAATAGTCGCTAAACAAATAATCCATTTGAAACTTGTCGGGCAAAACAGCCATTTGTATTTTAAGTGCGTATTTTATGCTGGAAGTGATGAGTTTTTTTTGCTCTACAAGTTCTTGGTTTTGATGCACTAAATTGCTTTTTTGAAGTTCTATTTCTTCATTTTGTTCTTCGAGCTTGTCGTTTGTAATTTTTATTTCTGTATTTTTTTCAACCAACAGATTGTTTATGCGTTTTATTTTGAAATTTCCTTTAATTACAAGCACTATCAGAATAACAAAAACAAGAATAATGGCTATTAGAAAAATATTGACTATGCGCTGGTTGCTAATGCGAGCTTTGTTGGCTTTTTCTCGTTCTCTGAGAATTGTATTTTCAGTTTCTTTTTTTTCGAGTTGATATTTCGATTCTATTTCGGCTATTACTTTTTCTTTTGAACTGAAAAACGAACTGTCGCTTATGTTTTTGTATTTTTGAAAATTGAAAAGTGCATTTTTATAATCGCCTCTTGTCGAATCTAGCCTAGATAGATATAAATAGGACAAAGTAAGGGGTTGGCTGTAGCTTGCATTCATTGAAAATTCTTTGGCTTTGTTCAAATTTTCGTATGCCAGATTGTAATTCTTGAGCTTAAAATTTGCTTTTCCTAAGTTTATGTAAATCTGCGAGAGTTGTGCAAGATTTTCAATTTTAGAAAAATATTCAAGAGCTACCAACGAATTGTCTATTGAGCGTTGGTATTTTCCAAGATTAAAATAGTTGTTGGAAATGCTAATGTAAGTAATTGCGCTTTCTTCCTTTAAATCAAGTGATTGGGTTATTTCCAACGATTTTTTTTGATATTCCAAAGAGGCTCGGTAATTCATCTTGTAGTTTTCTATTACCGAAAGATTGATGTAAGCCAAAGCTTCACCTTGTTTATTGTTTGTTTCTATGCTCAAGCGAAGCGCTAAATTTGAATATTTTGTAGCCAACTCTATATTTGCAACTTTTAAGTAAAGCGCACTCAAATTTACATAAATAGATTGCTGTTTGCTTAGATTATTATACTTTTCGGCGTATTTGAGTGCGGTAAAAAACTCTTTGCTTGCTTTTTCGTTGTATGAAGCCATCATATAAGCAATTCCAAGTCTTGAGTGGCTTGTTATCAGTTCGTTGGGCAACTTATACTTCTTCGACAATGCAACTGCTTTTTTGAGTACCATTATTGACGAATCGAATTTATTCTGATAAACATAAATACGACCTAAATGATTGAGTGTTTCTATTTTACCACGCTTGAAATTGCATTTTTGTGCCAAATCATTGGCTTTGCGGCAATAGCTTTTACTTATTGCTAAATCATAAGTAAAAGTTTCTAAGGCTAATTGATTTAGAATATTGACTTTAACAGTATCAACTTTAGCCTTTTTTAAAGCCAAAAGCAAGCTATCTACCCTCGCAGATGCTTGCCCCCACACGCTACCTGAAACGTAAAGAGCTAAAAGTAAGATAATTATCTTTCTCATCAAAAAAAAATTAATCGTCGTAAAATTCACTCAAAGCACCCATGTACGCATCTGACCAACCTTCCGAAATATCATCAAAGGCTTCGTCGGGAATATTGGTATGCTTTACTTCCACCGAAGTGCCTTGCTTGTGCGCATGAAGCTTTATCGTTACTATCGATTCGGTTTCTTGCCCTTCAAAATACCATTGCTGTATGATTTGTTTGCCTTTTTCAAAACGGATATTTTTACCCGAAATACTTCCGCCCCAGAGTTCAAACTCACTTCCTTCTTCTTCGCTCATTATTGCTTCTTCGCCAGTCCACAACTTAATGGTATAAGGATTAGTAAGTCCGGCATAAACAATTTCGGGCTCTGCATGTATTATATAGTATTTTTTAAAATCTTTCATGGTAAAGATGCCAAAATATTTTGTAATTAACTCTCATATAACAGTCGCTTCAAAAAAAAAGCTGAAGAAACTACTCACTCGCTAGTTTTTTGTTTTTTTGCAAAGATTATGTAAAAAAAAGCTTGTAAATATAAAAAAATAAAAGAATAAAAGCACTATAAAAAAGCAAAAAAGCGAAAATAAACCTATATTTTGTTTTTTTTTGTTAAAAAAAAGACCTTTTAAATTCAAATTCTTGTTTTTGTTGATACAAAAAAATTGACTTAAATAGAGCAAAATATATCTATTTTTTTTGTTTTATATTATTGTTAATTAATAGATTAAAGCTGATATTAACAACTAATAATTTAATTTTTATCTAAAAAAAAAAGAAACTTCGATACGAAAAAATTAAAAAATAATGTGTTTGATATAAATTTGTATTAAATTTAATTTTATTTTTTAAGGAAAAAATTGTAATTTTGCACCGAAACTTTTGAAAACATTAAATACTATAAAAAGATGCCAAAAAAATACAAATTAAAAAGAGCTAAATACCTCACTCCGCCCAAGTTGGATAACAATCCGGTTTGGGATTCCGTAGTAACTAGCTTAATGCCTATGCTTAGCTTTACTAATGGCGAAAAGGGAGTAGGCGATAGAACCTATTCTGTTCAACTTTCAAAAGTATCTACTTTCAATTACAAAACCATTATCGAATACGAAAATGTACGTGAAGGTGATGGCGAAACGACAAGCTTGCTAGTAGATATAGAGCTAGAAGACAAAACCGAATACTATTGGCGTGTGTCAGTTGCTGATGAAGAAGGCAACCACACCGATTGGGTGCTGTCTCGTTTTTATGTTGATACCGATTATTGTATTGTACCAAGCGATTTATCTCGCTTATCGCCTGCCAATATAGATGCGCCCGGCACTTGCAGCTTTGCAAAAGCTACCAATGTTATGGATATGCAATCGTTTTGGCATTCTGAATACGGAGCTAAAGGTCCTCAAATAATTACTTTCGATTTTGGTTTTGTTGCAAACATTGCAAAAATTTGGACAATGAGCGACCCAAACGTAGAAGAGCAGAACGGTTGGCTTATCGATTTTTGCTGGGAAAAAAGCAACGACAATAAAAACTGGGTACAGTTAGACAAAACCGTTGTTACTAAAAATAGAACAGGTCGATTGGAGTTTGATTTCGACGATTTGAATGCTCAATTCTTGCGCTTAGTTGTTAATGAATGGGTAGGCATGTCATTCAAAATAAACGACTTACGCTTTTATACTTCTCGAGAGGTTCCTGTTCCCGAATTGCCCAAAGGTGATTACATTTTGGTTGTAGGTACTGAACAAGACGGCTCTACTCAAACGGCTCTTATTCAATCGATAAACAAACAGTTTCCGCATGTAAAGACTGTTTTGGTGCCATTTTATAACATGTCAATGGATTATCTCAATAGTTTTAAAAATCAGCCTAAAGCTATTATTTTTAGCTCAAACTCTGTTGATTATGCTAAAGTTCCTATTTTTGAATACATTGGCACTTTCGATATTATCAGAAATTGCGATATTCCTACTTTAGGTATTGGCGCGGGCATGCACTTGCAATATTTATCGTACTGCACTACTTATGCTCGACGCATTGGTTACAAAGATATTGATGTAATTGCTTTGGCTGAATTGCGTAAAAAAGAAAAGATTTTTGTTCGACAAAAAGATTCGCCTTTATTAGCTGATGTAGTAAATAAATTTACAACCGTAGAAACTAGTTTCTGGGAAGTAGTAGATGAGCTATCGGAAGTTATCGAATACGAAACTTTGGCTGACCTTGATTACCCAATGGTGGTGAAAAACAGGCTCAAAGAAATGTATGGCGTACAATTTGCCCCCGAAATAGATACTCCTTTCAACCAAGCGCAAAGTGTTTTGGGCAATTTTATTAATCTTGCTCTCGATACACAAGATGCTTAGAAATGTTTAATGTTTAATGTTTAATGTTTAATGTTTAATTTTGCTTTTGCGTGATATTCAGAAATATTAATTTAAACTATTCTAATTTATAGAATGACCGTTCCTTAGAAAAGAAGTTCAACCCTTTTGAACTTTAAAATTGAAAACCCGTAAAAAATTAACTTTTTACGGGTTTTGTTTTTCTTTGAAAAAAAATTAAACGCTAGTTTCTTCGTGGTTGAAGCATAGTCGTATTGGTAGAGCCTTTGCTAGTCTTTGTAGGTTTATTGAGTACGATGGGGTACATGCTTTGAGTTGTTATCCAAGTAGCAACAGAATCCATCCATGCATAAGCCGAAGCTTTTAAAGGGTGTGCTCCATCTTTGTGGCGTTTGTATTTGAGCTTCAGTGATGGATAGTAGCGTTTCTCGCCTACATTTTCTACAATCATTTCGTTTATTCCGGTATCTTCTTTCCAGTTAGGAGGACCTATCCAAATAAACTTTCGGTTACCAATTTGAGCCAGAATATGTTCTACATATTTTTGTCGTTTCTTTTTAATGTCTTTAACAAACAATTCGTTGGCACCTACCACAAATAAAATATAAGTAGGATTGTATTGTTTTATAAAGTAAGCTAGCGTGTCGCTTTGTCCAAAGTATTCAGTAGTAGAACTATACCAAATTACGCTTTTCATTTCGTGCCCATTTTCTTCGCAATAGTCGCGCAGCCTGAAACGTAAATTTTCGAGCATAGAGTCGCCAATAATCAAAATACGCTGTTTGGTAGTGTCTAAACGGCTCATATACTCTTGTTTACTTAACGTATCAATCTTGAAAACAGTATCAATTCTAATTTCGGTTTTGTTGGCTTTTTTAATCGTATCTATCTTAATCTTAATTTCTTTGATAATAGTATCGGTGTCGGCAAGCAAATTTTGCTTCAACACATTTTTAGACGAATCGGCTACCGATTCAAATAGCTGGTTTATTTCTGTTTTCTTTAGAGCTATTTCGGGTATTTTTAAATCGATTTGTGCAAATGAATACGCTCCAATTATGGCAAAGCTAATAATAAGCAAGCCAATAATTTCCCACAGAGGATTGTTCTTTAGATAATCTAATAGTTTATGTTTCAAAATAAATGAAATATGATGTTTGAAATATGGAAAATTTAACGGCTGCAAAAGTAAAAGATGTTTTCTTAAAACACAATTTTTTTGTTAGTGATTTTAATTTCAAAAACCATTACTTTTTGTTTTTATTTCTATTTATGTATCTAAATGTTTTAATTTTGATTTGTTTTGAGAATAATAATAGGTGTTTTTTTTTAAAGAATAGAAAGTAGGTATTTACTTTTAGTTTTCTCAAATTACTGTTAATAAATAGATTAATTAAATTAAAAAAGAATTTGTTTTTCGCTCTTAATCTGATAAAGATTTATTCTTAAAAAAACATTTTTTTACAATTTAGAATTTTATTACTTTTACACTCAATTTTATTTTGCAAAAATTAAATTGCTATGATTTGAAAATCAAATAAGCACCAGTGCTATTTTAATTTGAGTAAGTCTTTTTGTAATCAAATAAATTTTAAGCACTTGGCAAAATAAAATATACAATTAAATTTGGTTCACTACTTATTAAAGACTGTAAGTATAAAAATAAATAAAATGAACGCTAGCATATTACAAACTACTACTCTGTCAGAATTAGACAATTTTATACTACTTTGCAATGAGAAAACCGATTTTTCTAATTTCCCATTGTTTGAAAAGGAAATTACATACATTAAAAATCAGCTAGAGGCAAAAAAATTCTCGTTCGCAATCGATAGATTAGAACAAAAAATCTACATTGTTTATGCTGAAAACGAACCATTTGAATATAAAAAAAATGAGAAAGCTCGCAAGGCGGCTCATTCTGTTTATGCCGATTTGAAGAAAAATAAATTTTCGGAAATAACTTTGGTTGATGCGCAAAAAGATGCTTCTAATGCGTTGGCTTTTGCCGAAGGTTTGGCTTTGAGTGCTTACAAATTCATAAAGTATTTCACCAAAGACGTTGAAACGAAGCAAAATTATTTAACTCAAATTAAACTATTGAGTGAAAATATCACAGGCTTGCAAGTAGCTGAAATGAATAACCTTATCGAAGCCGTTTGCAAAGTACGTACACTCATCAACGAACCTTTGTCGTATTTAACTGCCGAAAAAATGAGCCACGAATTTCAACTAATGGCAAACGAAAGCGGTTTTAAGTTAGAGGTTTTTGATAAACCCAAGATTGAAAGTCTTAAATTTGGTGGTTTACTTGCAGTGAATAAAGGAAGCGAAAACCCGCCTACTTTTAACGTATTGGAGTGGAAACCTGCCAATGCAAAAAACGAAAAACCCATTGTGTTTGTTGGCAAGGGATTGGTTTATGATACAGGCGGTTTGAGTTTAAAACCTACACCCAATAGCATGGATTACATGAAATGCGATATGGCTGGCGGTGCAGCAGTAGCCGGAATTTTATATGCGATTGCAAAATCTAATCTGCCGCTTTATGTGGTTGGTTTAGTGCCTGCCACTGAAAATAGCATTAGTGCAAAAGCTTACGTGCCGGGCGATGTGATTAAAATGCACAGCGGAATTACCGTAGAAGTTCTCAATACCGATGCCGAAGGAAGACTTGTTCTTGCTGATGCACTTTCGTATGCAAAAAATTATAAGCCCGAAGTTGTTTTCGATATTGCTACACTTACTGGCTCCGCCGCCGCTGCCGTTGGCGACCACGGAACCGTAATTATGGGCAATGCCGAAGATACTACTTTTGAAAAACTCGAACAAAGCGGATTTAATACTTACGAGCGCACTGTACGCTTTCCTTTTTGGGAAGAATATGGCGAACAAATAAAATCGAACATAGCCGACATTAAAAACATTGGCACTGGAGGTGCCGGTGCTATTACTGCCGGAAAATTTTTGGAACATTTTACCGATTACAATTGGATTCACCTCGACATTGCTGGTCCTTCTTTTTCGTTTAAAGAAGATAGTTATAGAGGTGAAGGCGGTAGTGGTGTAGGAGTCAGGTTGTTTTTTGATTTCCTGAAAAAATATTTAGAAGAAGCTTGATGAAGTAGCTAATAAGGGAAGGTAAGCAAAGAATAGTTGTATATTCTTTTTATTTAGTGTTTGAAAGAAAACTATACTTTTCTGGCTTTTGCCCCTAAATCCCCGAAAGGGGACTTTTTGAAACACGTTGATTTACTAATTGTTACAATAAGCCACTTTA
>DZBP01000017.1 GCA_022729915.1 Draconibacterium orientale
GTTAAATTGTTAAATTGTTAAATTGTTAAAAATAAAAGAATATTTCATATAAAAAAAATAATTTTTAATTCTTAATTTTTGATTCTTAATTTTTAAAACCTTTTGATGCGAAAAATCATTCACATAGATATGGACGCCTTTTTTGCTTCGATAGAGCAACGCGATTTTCCGGCTTTGCGAGGAAAACCAATAGCTGTGGGCGGAAGCCACGACCGTGGCGTGGTTTCGGCAGCCAGTTACGAAGCTCGAAAATTTGGCGTTCGTTCGGCAATGTCGGGCAAAATGGCACGCAAATTATGTCCAAGCATCATTTTTGTAGAACATCGTTTTGAGGCTTACACTCAAGTATCTAGGCAAATAATGGAAATTTTCCAGCGTTTTACCGATTTGGTTGAACCGCTTTCGCTCGATGAAGCTTTTCTCGATGTTACTGAAAATAAGCTGAATATACCTTCGGCAAGCATCATTGCCAAGATGATAAAAAAACAAATAGCCGAAGAAACTCAGTTAGTAGCTTCTGCGGGAGTTTCTTATTGCAAATTTTTGGCAAAAATTGCTTCTGATTATAAAAAACCCGACGGTTTTTTTTTAATCAAGCCCAATGAAGCGGTCGAATTTATCGAAAATTTACCGATAGAACGTTTTTTTGGAATTGGAAAAGTAACTGCCGATAAAATGCACAAATTAGGCATTCACAAAGGAAAAGACATCAAAGCGTTGCCGCAAAACGAACTGGTTCGTTTGTTTGGGAAAATAGGACACGCTCTTTATCAATTAGTTAGAGGCATCGACGAGCGAGAAGTTATTCCCGACAGAGCACGAAAATCCATTGGCGCCGAATCGACTTTCAGCTCAGATTTGTATCTTTTGAAAGACATTCACCAACAATTGAAAAGTGTGTGCGAAATTTTGTTTAAGCGAGTTTCAAAATCCAGTCGCTTTGGTTATACACTTACGTTAAAAGTTAAATACTCTGATTTTAAAGTAATTACGCGCAGCAAAACCAGTCCTTTGCTCTTCGATACGCAAGAAATGATGTTAAGTTCGGCACACGAGCTGTTGAATCAGGTAGAACTTACCTCAAAAACGATTCGCCTCTTGGGTCTATCCATTTCAAAACTCGAAACTGAACAAAAAGAAGAATGGGTACAATTAAGTTTTAACTTTTAAGTTTTTCGGCATTTTTCGCAAATTCCATAAATATAAAGTGAGTGATACGAAATATCAAAATCCATTTCGGAAGCTGCAGTATCTTTAATCATCTGAATTCGTGGGTCGCAAAATTCGCGCACACTTCCGCAAATAGTACAAATAATATGATCGTGCTGCTTGGATTTGAACGATTTTTCAAACTGCGAAATGTTGTTTCCAAATTGGTGCTTAATTACCAAGTTACATTCCAGCAAAATATCTATCGTATTGTACAAAGTGGCACGGCTCACTCGGTATTTTTTGTTTTTCATCTTGATATAGAGCGATTCTATGTCAAAATGACCATCATGAGAATAGATTTCTTCTAATATAGCAAAGCGTTCGGGAGTTTTTCTATGACCGTTTTGCTCAAGATATTTGATGAAAATTTCTTTCACATTTCCCAACAATATTCGATTATCCATAATTAATCTAAATTAAAATTAGAAAAGTAAAAGTAGAATTTTTTTTTATTCCAAAGAAATTTTTTTCCATTTTTTTTCAATGAATCAAAAAAAAACATAGATTTTTTTAAATACTCGAACTTTTTCGATTAACACTAATGACTCCATAAATGTTCCTAACTTTGCTCAAAAGAGTATTCAAACTCTTTAAGTCTTTGATATAAAGCCCTATTTCTCCTTTAAAAATATCCATGTGCGAAGCTATATCCAAACTTATCATGTTTACATTCATTTCGTCAGAAATGACATGAATCATTTTGATTAAAATACCTTTGCTGTCGATTCCTTCCACCACAATAAAAGCACGCGACAAAAAATCGTTGGTTGCAGTCCATTTTAAAGGCACTACTAAGCGTTTTTGCGTAGAATTTAACGCATTGGCTGTGGGGCAAGTGGATTTGTGAATAATCAATTTATCTTTACTAAGTTCCTTAAAACCAATCACTTCATCGCCCGCTATCGGTTTACAACAATCGGCAGTTTCATATTTTGAAAGGTCAAGAATATCTCCTACAGTATGAACTCGTTTTGGGTCGATGCTTTCGATAGTTCCAACAAAAGTAAGTGCTTTTAACGCTTTTTCCACTTTCGGTTCTTTTCCCCCTTTTGTCTCTTTTGTCTCTTTTCCTTCATTTGCCTCTTTTGCCTCTTTTGCCTCTTTTCTCTTTAATTTTTCTTGCAACTTCTTCTTTTTTCTAAACTCTTTT
Source organism: Draconibacterium orientale (assembly GCA_022729915.1). Taxonomy (GTDB): domain Bacteria; phylum Bacteroidota; class Bacteroidia; order Bacteroidales; family JAIFNL01; genus JAIFNL01. The sequence goes on from DZBP01000017.1 coordinate 2,363, forward strand.
TCCAAAGAAATAGCAATATTAATGGCACTTTTAAGCTTTCCGATTGAAATTTCTTTTTTTTCGAGAAGAATAAAAAAACGATCTTGGTTTTCCAGCTCAAAAGAATTAATCACATACGTTGTAATTTCAGTTATTTTACGATTTACATTAAATTCTTTCAATAATTCTCTAAATTTAATTCGCCCTTTTTTAGAAAGGTCAAGTTCTTCTTTTTTGAAATATTTTGTCAGAACAACTTCGGGACGTTTAGTAACCACAAAATCGAGCCATTCTTTTTTTGCCGAAATAGTTTTAGAAGTAATAATTTCAACTTGGTCGCCCCATTTTAATTTTGTGTTCAAAGCAACTACTTTTTTGTCCACTTTGGCAGCAATGGCACGCATTCCAATTGACGAATGAATTCTGAAAGCAAAATCAACAGGTGTCGAGCCATTTTTTAAAATAATTTTATCCCCTTTGGGAGTAAAAGTTAAAATATTGGGAGTATTCAAATCGATTTTAAATTTGTCGAGAAATTTTACGGGGTCTGTATTGGGGTCGTTAATTTCTTCTCTCACCAGAACAATCAAATCTTCCAGCTCTTTGAGCATCGGTTTACCGCTTTTGTAATTCCAATGCGAAGCCAAACCTTTTTCAGCAATCGTGTTCATTTCTTTAGTACGAATCTGAATTTCAAGCTTATGTCCGGTGTTGGTCATTACGGTGGTGTGAATGGCACGGTATCCGTTGGGTTTTGGATTTTTAATCCAATTTCTAAATCGTCCGGCAATGGGCGTGTACATCGATTCTATGATTCCGGCAAGATTCCAACATTGCAAATAAATCTCCTCGGCATCGAGGCTATTAGGTTCAAAAACAATGCGCAAAGCAAGCTTGTCGAAAATATGGTCAAAATCGACGTCTTGTCGTTCCATTTTTTGAGCTATCGAATAAATCGTTTTGCTACGTCCGGTAACTTCAAATTCGTTGTTTTTCACATACTTCATATCCAAAAGTTTACTTAGAATTTGTAAAGCATGTTTTCGAATAATTCGCTCTCGGTCTTCGTATCGAGCATTGATTAAACTTTCTATTTCGTTGAATTTCTTTTCGTCGCGATATTTGAAAGCCAAATTTTCAAGTTCCACTTTTATTTCGTATAAACCCAAACGGTAAGCCAAAGGTGCATACACATCGAGCACTTCGGCTGCGCTGCGCAATTGGGAAGCTTTGGGCATGGACTCAAGCGTGCGCATGTTGTGCAAACGGTCGGCAATTTTGATATAAACCACTCGAATATCTTCCGAAATAGTAAAAATTAGACTCCTAAAATTCTCTGCTTGCAGCGAAATAGAATCTTTTTTCTTTTCGGGATTCCTATTCAGCTCTTCAAGTTTGGTCAAACCTTTCACTAAATAAGCTATTTTTTCGCCAAAAGCGTTCTCAATATCTTCCAAATAGTAAGCGGTATCTTCCACCACATCGTGCAAAAGTGCAGCTGCCACAGCTTTAGCACCAAAACCAATTTCACTGGCTACAATTTTTGCTACCTCAATTGGGTGAATAATGTAAGGTTCGCCCGATTTTCGGATCATTCCTTTGTGCGCACTATTGGCAAATTTAAAAGCAGAAATTACCACTTGCTTTTCCTCTTCGGCTTTGCAACGCTTACATTCGCGCAGCAAACTATTAAAATGGCACTGAATATATTCCTCTTTTTCTGCTTCAGACATTTGAGAGAAGTCAATGCTTTCTATTTTCTTATTATTATTGCATTTACAATCGTCGCTTAGTTTCATGATCATTCCTTTCTTTATATGTAACTGCTTATATTTTAATGTTTTAAAATTTTTTTTTCAATAAAATTGATTTTAAAAATTGATAGCAAATAATTTTTTTCACAAAATTATAAGACCATCAACTATTTTTTTGAGATTCGAATTAAACAATGAAATCAAATTAACTAATTGTATTTCAAATAGTTAAAAAAATATTTTTTAAAATTTTAGTAATTATTTTAAAATTTTAAAAAAAACGTTAGTAAAATTACTGGTCAACGTAAATTTATTTTTTGCTAATTGCTTCTATCTAGTTTAGTACAAAAATAAAAAGCATTATTTGTAATACAACTTCTGCAAATAATGAACCTAAAATGGTTTTGCTAAACGTATTTTTTATTTTTATGCAAAAAGAAATCTTATCAACGGTTATTTGAGTTTTTTTTAGAAAAAACAAATAAACGTTTCAATTTAATGAATTACACAATACGTTTGTACGAAATTATTTTCTAATTAGTTGCTGTTTTGCTTAGAATATTTTTTATACTTTTGGTTTGAGAAATAAAGTATTTCAAATTTCGTAAGGTCTTATTAATTGTTAGATAACACGTTATTATTCTTTTTTACACATAAAAAAAAATAGATTTTTTTTCAAAAAAAAATTATTTTATTGCAAAAAATTTGATTTTAATCAAAAAAATGAACATTTTTGTAAAAAATCGACCAACTTTTAAGAATTAAAAGAAAAGCAAAGTTATGAAAATGATTTTTTCAAGTCAAATATTTTTAAACATTTTTTTTTAGAAAAATATATTAATTCAAAAAAAATTGCGTTAATAAATTTAATACGTTCTCTAAATTTAATTTTTGAATCAGTAAATTAAAAATTCCAATTTGCTGATATCTAAAAAATTAAAAAACAAAAGTGCTATTAAACTCAAAAACTTTAAAAATATTTTTTTAATAAATTTAAAGCACTTTGCAGAATAAATTTCCAATTAATTTTGGTTCACATAGCTCAACAAAAAAAAATGCAAGCTAGAGAATTAAATATAAAGTACAGATTTAAAACAAAGCTAGGGTACAGTTTTTGAAGTAAAAAACTGTTGTTCAATCAGATAGCAATGTTTAAAATCTGAACGAACAACAGTTTTTTTCTAAAAAAAATGTACGACATCATAGGCGACATACACGGTCAAGCCTCAAAACTGGAGGAGCTTTTGCTGCGAATGGAATACAAACTCACCAACGGGTATTATTCTCATTCAGAGCGAAAAGCAATCTTTGTGGGCGACTACATAGACCGTGGACCCGAAATACAACGTACACTCGAAATTATAAAAAAAATGGTGGACGCTGGGAGTGCCTTTGCCATCATGGGCAACCACGAAATGGGAATAATTCGCTACTTTCTGCTTCGCAAAAAAAACAAACTCACACAAAAACAAATCTACAAACTCAATAGAAAACACAGCAAAACGCTTAGAGCTTACAAAGAAAATCCACTTGAAGCAAAAAAATACATCAAATGGTTCAAAAAACTACCGCTTTATTTAGATTTGCCCGATGTGAGAATTGTTCACGCATGTTGGGATTTTGAATCCATCAATTGGCTCAAAAAAAATTTACCCAAAGGCAGAATGAACAAAAAATTCATCAAAAAAATGCTCAAACATGGAAGCATTGAAAATAAAATTACGTCGATTTTGCTCAATGGATACAGTATTTTTTTGCCGGAAGATAAAAAATTTTTCATCAATAAAAAACAAATTAGCACCATTAGAATCAAATGGTGGATAAATTCAAACAAAGACCTAACTTACAATAAATTAGCAGCAACATCGGGCTGGAAACCAAGCAGTGAAAAAATTAAAGCAGAAAATTTGAGTATCAATCTAGGTTATCCAAAAGATGAAAAACCAGTTTTCTTTGGTCATTATTGGCGCGAAGGCATTCCGAGTATTTTAGATTCAAACATTGCTTGCGTTGATTATGGTGCAGCAAAAAAAGAAGGTATGCTGGTTGCCTATCGTTTCAACAACGAAAAAAAACTTTCTAATAAAAATTTCATTACGCATAAAAAAAACGGTCTTTTCGAGTCGGCTAAAACTCTACTCAGACACGTTTCGTTGTTCTTTTTTTAATTATGTAAACTACTGAATAATAACTACTTATATATTTCCCTTGTGTTCTTTATCAAAATCTTCCCAATATTTATTAACAGTTTGCTTCATATCTTTTCGCAACATAAAGATTCCATATAAGTTAGGAATAGTCATTAGCGCAATAGTAATGCCCGAAAGAGTCCAAATAATAATAGTATCGGTAAACGCAGCAAAAAAGAAAGCAATTACATAAATAATCCGGTAATAAATAACCGACTTTGTTCCCCACAAATAAGTCATAGCTCTATCGCCATAATACGACCACGAAATAGCAGTGGAAAAAGCAAAAAGTAACAAACTGATTGCCACAATATATTTACCCCAACTACCCAAAAAGCTCTTAGAAAATGCAACGGTTGTAAGTGTTGCCGAATGCACCAACGATTTTCCGGTCAAATAAATTTTATCGCCGCCTTTTATTTTCGAAAGATTTAGTTTACCATTTGCAACATGAATTTTTCCGGTAAAAAGTTCCTTTCCTGAAAATACCTGAATATTTTCAGCAACCGAACGAGAGTGAATAATGCTAATTTCATTTACAATAGTTCCATTTTCCACCATCAAATCACCTGAAAATAATGCAATTTTTTGGTCAGAAGTAACGTGTTTTTGAACAAGTTTTAACGCTTCGGCTTGGTTTTCGTCAATTTTTTGATTCAAAATTTCCATATCTGCCATTTGAAACTGATTTTGATGCTTTTCGCTCCAAGCACCCGACGATAAAAGTACCAAACCTGTTAGAAAACAGATAATTATGGTATCAATAAAAGGCTCTAAAATAGCAACCATTCCTTCCGAAACAGGCTCCTTTGTTCGTGCAGCAGCATGCGCAATGGGAGCAGAACCTTGCCCAGATTCATTAGAAAATAGTCCACGATTCACTCCACGATTAAAAGCAAAAGCGAAACCTGCGCCTAAAAATCCACCCGTAGCAGCTGTGCCTGTAAAAATGTCGGAAACAATCGAAATCAACGAAGGAATTATATTTTGATAATTGTAAAAAATAACAGAAAAAGCACCTACAAAATAAATCAATGCCATAGTCGGCACAAGCATTTCAGTAACTTTTGCTATTCGCTTGATGCCGCCAATAATGATACTTGCCAAAATAATAGCCAAAACGCCGCCTGTAATTATGTGATTGATACCAAAAGTAGCAAAAAGCGCATTTGAAATACTATTAATTTGAGGCAAACTACCTGTTCCGAACGAAGACAAGACAGTGGCAATGGCAAAAATTGCTGCTAACCATTTCATATTCAAGGCATTTCTCATGTAATACATGGGTCCACCCGACACGCTGCCGTCTTCGGCAAACTCACGATATTTGTGCGAAAGCGTAACTTCCACAAACTTAGTAGTCATGCCCAACATGGCAGTTACCAACATCCAAAAAAGCGCAGCCGGACCTCCCAAATGGATTGCCAAAGCAACTCCGGCAATGTTTCCCGTTCCAACAGTTCCAGAAAGTGCAGTTGATAACGCCTGAAAATGTGAAGTATCGCCAGCATCTCCTTTTTTGTCATATTTTCCACTCACAATGCGAATTGCATGGCGAAAATATCTAATTTGCGGAAAACGCAAATAAATTGTAAAAAAAAGCCCAATTCCTAAGAGAGCCAGCACAAAACCAAACGAGCCGCCTATCCAACTGTCGATTAGGGTTAAAATTTCATTTAAAGTTTGCATAGTTTATTTTTTTCAAAATCGATTCTAAAATGCTTATTTCAAGCAATTTATACAAATTTTATTATTAGTTTAGATTAATTCATGCAACAAAAATAAGAATTTTTTAATCGAATGAAAATAAAAATTTAATTTTTGAATAAAAAAAGGGCGAAATTAACTTCGCCCTTTACTTATTCTAAATCCAAAATAGTTACAAGTATCATCAAAAAATATCCGATAATTGCCTAATAATGAACAACATCAATTTTCGGATTCTTTTCTTTGAATTTTTTCACTAATGGTTTGATAATCTTTGTGTTATAACATTTCACCTTTTCTAGTTTTGTCATCGAGTAAAGTGGCTTCAAAAACCAAACTTTGGTATTGAACAAATCAATTTGCTCAAGGTTTTTCAATCCTGCAAGCGATTTTAGCGAAACAACTTTAGTTCCATTGATTTTCAAGATTTTAAGACTTATAATTGTGCAAATAGGTTTTAAATCTTTCACCATAGTATTTTGAATATCAAGCACTTCTAAATGACTGTATGCACTAATCGGAGTTAAATCATTAATTCCCGGATTTTCAGGCATTTTGAGCGATTTTAAGTTTTTATGAGCCGAAATAGGTTTCAAATCTTCTACACGTGTATCGTTGAAACTCAAAGATTCGAGCCATTTCAAACGTGCCAAAGGAGCTAAAGTTCTAAATTCGTCGCCCGAAAAGCTCAATTCTTTTGTAAAAATCAATTTATGAGCTTGCAATCGGTCAGGTTTGTCTTGAATTTGAAATTCTTTTCTAAAAAATTCCTGCCACGTTTTATCCAAACTAGTCCACCACGAATTCAAATTTTCGGTTTGATAAATTACCAAGCAATTTGGATTCGAAGCATTGAAAATATCCACCTTCTCTTCAGTTAAAGCGGCATTGTCTGCATAAACAAATTTAATGTTTTTGAAATCATTCAAAACAGAAATACTCGAAACTTTGGTTTTGTCCATATTGATACATTCCAAATTGGTTAGTGCCTTAAGTGGCAGCAATTCAACTATTTGTGTACCAGAAATGTTCAAATTCTGCAATTTTGTTAATTTCAACAACGGATTTAAAACTGTAATTTCAGTATTTGCAACATTTAATTCTTTCAAATCCAATAAGTTAAGCAAAGGCATTAAATCTTTTACCGACGTTCCTTCAATGTTCAAAACTTCTAATTTATTCAATCTCGAAAGCGGTTCTAACGTTGTAATCTCCTTATTTCCATGCACATCAATCTTTGGCACATTTGCCATCAACTGCAATTCTTCTTTTCCGGGTTCACCTTTGAGCGAAATTTCGGTAGCTAGTATTTTTTTCCAAACTTCCGGCATTTCTTTCCACCACGAAAACAAAATTTGAGAATCGTACATAACTAAAGTTTTCGGGTTTTTCTGCATAAAAGCAGAAGCTTGTTGGCTTTTCACGCCAGTATTGTCGCAATAAATCCGTACAAGCGATTTCATACCCGAAAGCGACTCTATTTCAGACACTTTTGTGTTGTCGATGGTCAATTTTTGTAGATTTTCTAGCGAGGCAAGTTGCGAAACACTTGAAATAGAAGTATTTCCAATATCAAGAACTGCTAATTTCTTAAAATTGAGTAATGTAGAAATATCAGTAAGTTTTGAACCATTTGCATAAAAACTTTCAATATTTGCTAGTTCTTTTAAAATAGAAATATCCGAAATTTGAGTTCCATTGATACTCAAATCGGTCAATTCTTCAGCATATTCAATTGGTGTCAAATCAGTTACAAGCGTTTTGTTCATGTGTAGCTGCTGTAATACCAGAAAATTTTCGAGTGGCTGTATGTCCGAAATTAGCGTATTGTCGAAATAAAGATTTCGCAAATTGGTAGTATATTTTAACGCTTCAAAGCTGATAATCTTAGTGTTAGAGCAATCAAAAACTTCAAGATTTATTAAATTTCTCAAACCATCAACATTATTTACCGAAGTATTTGAACAATTTACTTTCCTGAGTTTAGTTAATCTACTCAAAGGCAATAAATTATCAATCTCTTTATTCTCCGAAATATCAATTTCTTCGGTATTGATAATATTCTTGATTTGAATATCGGTAATTTTCCCTTCTATTTTCATTCCTTTTGAAAGAACAGTTTTCCAAGCAGTTGGCAAATTATCCCACCAAAAACGCAAATCGGCTGTTTCGTCCAATTTTGTAGTATAAAAGCTAATAACCTTTAAATCACGCTGTTCTTCGTTCAAACTAATTTCGATATAACGCGGTTTGTTGTTATTCACCAGATTTCCTTTGATGTCGGTTCCATTCAAATTTCGGTTCAAAGTAACAGTAAAATAAGGCTCTTTGCGCTCATTATAAGCATATTTGATACTTTCGATGTCAAAAGTAAACTTAATGTTTTTGAAGAAAAAATCAATATCTTGCAAATACGACTGAACACCTTTATTCATAGGCGTTTCGCGCGATTCGTCAAGGTCATCTTCAATTTGCACTTCGCTATCGCGAAAAGCTTTCAAATAACTTTCGCTAATCACAATTTCTTTTTCGGAAGCAAGCGCTTCTTCATCGCCTAAAAAATTGAATGTACCTTCGATATATTTTACCATATCTTTTATGTCATTCTCATATTTTATGCGGTCTTGCTCGGACAATTCATTCTGAGCCAAGCTTGTAAGAGGAAAAAAGGCAGTAAAAAAAAGCGAAAACAAAAATATTTTTTTAATAGTTGAAAACATAATTTATTTTTTTTGAATTAGAATTTTGATAAAAAAAGTAAACAAAATTAAATTTAAGCACCCGTGCTATTTTATTTGAATTTAAAATTAGATTTGTCGGCATCAGTAACACGCAACAAATTAGAAATCAGCCAACCTGTATTATATCCTTTTCTATTAAAATATTGAATTTCAAAATACCAACCATCAACTTGTAAAAAATGAAATTTCAAATCATTCACATCGTTAAAAATTAAATTTCCATTTTTAATTTCAAAAAGAAAAAGAGATAAATAATCAGGCGAAAATTCTTTTTTAGAATAATACTCTAAATCGTTGGTACGGTCAAAAATTTTCCTAAGCGACATAAAACGAATTTCGTGGCTCATTGGGTGAATAAAATGAGGAGCTTTGGTTCCGGAAGTATCAGGGTAAAATAATTTGTCGAATTCATTGAAAAAAATGTTAGAAATAACCCACTTATAACCCAAATTTTCTTTTTCAATTTTCATGTACATAATTACATTGGCATCTTTGCCTTTGTACTTGAAGCTAGCATCAATTTCAGCATACCAATTTTGGTCATAAAAATCGATATATTGCTCAGAATTAGTGGAGTTTACACTTGTTGTAAATTCTTTTACCAAAGCCGAAGAAATATTTCGATTCTCTAAATCGTAAAGATTTTCTAAATAATCGGCACGAAGTTCAGCATCTCTAAAATTTTTATCGCCTTCATACAATCGCTTTCCTTTTTTGTTCTCTTCCGCATTAAAACGCCTAAAGAATTGATTTATTTGCTTTGTTTGAGCATACAAATCTGATTCATCATCAACTACATTGTCGAGATAAACCTGCGCATTTGAATTATAAAAAAACACAAAACTAATTAAAAAGAATACTAATTTTTTTATCATTTTTTTTAGTTTTTTTACCGATTTTATAGTTCAAAAAAGAACTTTCCGAAAAGAAAACCTTTTCTTTCGGAAAGTACTCTTAGAAAATAAAAAATCAATTGATTAACAATTACTTACGCTTTGTTTCAGAAACTTTCACATCACCAAGCAAAACGTCCCAGAAACCAACAATGCGTCCAGCAATTTGAGTTTCTTTGCGTTTTACATAAATAGTGATGTCCTTTTTAGTAACATCTTGGTAAACAAGACCTTTCTCTTTATCATAAGCTGAAAATTTCTGATAAATTGTAATTACACCCACATAAGTTCCATCGGGCTGGCGTACGAGGTCAGAAACATATTCGATTTTAAACCACTCAATTTCAACTTTGTCGTAATTTAAGCGCATCAAACGTTCCAAATATTCGCGCACCGGATAGTAATTTACTTTCTTGCGTCCTAAAAGAGAAACACCCATTTCGCTACCTTCCATAAAAAGCTCTACTGCTCTATCTATCACTCTATTAGCTTCAGAAAAAGGAGTTTGCTTATTTCCAACCACAGCAATGTATTTGCCCAAATCACGTACTTTTTCGAGTGCCAAACTATCAATTGCTTTTTTACGTTCGGGACTAATTTCGTTTTGTGCTATGGCAAAATTACCAATCCATAAGAAAACTAAAAGTATTAAAAATATTTTTTTCATATTACAAAAAATTATAAAAATTGATTATTTTAAATGGGTTGAAATTACCTATTCATTAATTCTAAAAGTTTAATTTTTCCGTTTGAATCCATTTCCAAAGCTTCCACTTTTTTGCTGTATAATTTTTGGTCTTTTACATAATTCAAATATGTTTTTATATTTGTAGGTTTGTCATAATCTACTTCGCCACCTTTTTTGCTAATAATAATTAGTACATCGGCAGTTTCGGAAGAAAACATATCTAAAACTTTAGTAATAAGAGCATTGGCATCAGCAGCAGTTGGCGCAGAAGCAATTTGTTTCAAGTACAAATCCAATTGCTCGTCTGTTTTAAGAATTATTTTTTTCTCTTCTTCTTTCTTTTTTTCTTCTTCTTTGCGTTTTTGCTCAGCAAGTTCAGCTCTTTTTTTGTCAATGCGTTGTTGATTCAAATCAATCAAACTATTTACTTCGTCATTTTGAATTTTACGGCTTTTGATTATATCCAATTTTGACTGTAATTGATCAACCGAACTCGTTTCATCAATCATCAAAGCATTAAGCTCTTCGATGGCTTTAGCAACTCTTTCAGCTTCAATACGAGCTTTTTCTTTGGCTTCTTTTTTTGCTTTACAACTGGTTCCGCTTACTGCAAAGCCCACTAATACAGCAAGTAATACAAAAGTAGTAAAATTCAATTTTGGGAAAATGTTTTTTAAAGTTTTCATTTGTTTGAGTTTTTTTAAATTTATTAAATAAATAATTCGGCAAAAGTTTTTACTTTAACCAACTGAAAAGCACTTTATTTTCGTTTAAAAGTTTAAAACTAACGATGTAATAAACGAAGTATCGGTCTTTTTAATTGTTTCGAGAGCCGGCATACTTTCATAATCGTAGCTGTAAGTAAGCTTGAGTGAAAGTTTTTCGAGGAGTTTTGCTTCGAGTGAAGTATTGAAAATCAACATGTAATCGTCAAATTCTTTCACATTGGGTTGATAAAATAAAACTGCAGCAAATTCCATATTTTTCCCTAAACTCTGCAAAACTCGAGGACGGATAGACAATCTGATTTTTTCTTTATCGGGAGTTGCTTCATAAAAACGTTCTGTATCGTATTGAATAGCAGCACTTACCGACAAATCGCTCGCATCAGTCATGTAAAATGAGTATTTTGCTCCCAAAAGAGAAGAAAGCCTTAACTCTATGTCTTTAAATTTATTGTTGTAAAACGTAAACAAAACAAAAGGCGAGAAAACACTAAGTGGCTTATAATCAAACTTTAAACCTCCCGTAAATTCTTGTTTATTTTGAACATTTTCCACTTCGCCATAACTTCCTTTCAAAAATAAATTGGATTCAATAATCGTATCCTTTCGTGTAATTTGAAAGTCGGAAACAAGGTCAAATTTTTCAGTATTTCCAGTATAAAAATAAGATCCCAAACCCAATTTAGTTTTCCAAGATGCTTTTTTTTCTTGCGAAAATAAAGTATAACTATTTGAAATTAAAAAAATTACAGTAAAAAAAATCAATTGTTTTTTCATATTTTATAGTCGTTAAAGTTTTAATGTGTCACACTTTTAAGTTTGTAATTTTTAATAAAAAAACCATTTTAGTCAGCCAACTGTCTGGTTTTAAAAACTAAAATAAAAAAATTCTTTTAAATTAAAAATTATACAAATATATAAAAATTAGGACAAAGAAACGCAAAATAAAAGAAGTTGTTTAATAATTTTTAAGACAATTGTTTTTGAAAATTTTGTGTAGAAACGATGAAAGAATTACTTTTGTAAAAAAAACGATATGAAAAACTATAAATTTGATGCCGTAATTTTCGATTTAGATGGTGTAATTACAAAAACTGCGCTTGTTCACAGCAAAGCGTGGGCTGAAATGTTCAATACTTTTTTGAAACAGTACAGCAAAGAACAAAATATTGATTTTAAGCCATTTACACACGAAGGCGATTATTTACCTTATGTAGATGGAAAGCCAAGATACAAAGGCGTGCAAGATTTTTTATTTTCGCGCAACATCGAATTGCCTTTCGGAAAAGACAGCGATTCGGCTGATACACTGACAGTTTGTGGTTTAGGGAACCGAAAAAACGAAGTAATAAACCAAATATTGCAGCGCGATGGTGTTGAGGTTTATCCTTCTACAGTTCAGCTACTTGAACGCCTAAAAGCAGAAGGAATTAAAATCGGTGTGGCTTCATCGAGTAAAAATTGTCAAACGGTTCTGAATGCAGCCGGATTGATGCATTTTTTTGAAACCCGCGTTGATGGCGAAGTTTCAGCAGAATTGGGCTTAAAAGGCAAACCCGAACCTGATATTTTTACCACTGCAGCCGACAATTTAGGCGTGCTGTACAGCAAAAGTGTTGTGGTAGAAGATGCAATTTCGGGAGTTCAAGCGGGAGTTGCCGGAAATTTTGGGCTTGTAATTGGCTTAGCCAGAGAAGAAAACGAGCTTTCGCTCAAAGAAAACGGTGCTCACGTTGTAGTGAAAGACATTGCAGATTTTGATTTTGACAAAATTGCAAAATGGTTTGAAAACAAACAATAATAGCCTATTTTTTATTATTTTTGAATAAATAAATAGGTTTTTTTTATTTATTCAAAAATAATTTCACTTAAAATAAACATAATTCAAAATATCGCAAATTTTTCCATTTTTAATAGCTGCTTTTTTAGAAATTGATTCTAATTGAAAGCCTGCTTTTTCTAATGCTTTAGCCGAACCAATATTGAAGTCGTACACAAACGCTACTATTTTTTGCACTTCAGTGAAAGTAACAAATGTATAATTCAAAACTTCTTTAATTGCCTCATTCATAATACCTTGCCCCCAAAATGATTCTCCTACCCAATAGCCAATTTCGGCTGCAATTCGATAAATTCCAGTACGTGGCGAAATTGAAATAACTCCAACTGCTTTGCTATCAATAACAATAGCAAAAGTTTTGATTGGGGTTTCATTTTTTTTAGCAAGTATAAAATTATTTGCATCGGAAGGCGTATATGGAAATGGAAAAACATCGGTTAAATTTGCTTCAATTTTCTGATTATTAGCATGTTTTGCCAAAGAAAAAGCATCATGACTTTGCAAAGCCCTGAGTATAAAACGTTTATTTATAATTTCAAAAGCCATATTTTTGCTTAAATTTTGTTTCTATAAATCATTATTTCAATTCAGGAATAATAAATTTTTCTAAGAAACATAGACCTTCCAAAATAAGCATAGAATGCTTATAGTCAAATGGTTGACCAGTTTTAGCTTGCTCATTCGCTTTTTGCCATTCCGAATCATTCAAAATGTAAGCTTTCAACTCGCGCGAAAGCTGGGCTTTTTTTGCTTCGAGCTGTGTCGCATTTTTAATAATACCCGTAGAATTTGGACCAACAAAGCGAATGAATATCTCGAAAAATTTATTAAACTCAAGAAACTCGTCTGGCATTCTAATTCCAAACTTCATGTCTTGCAAATGTTGAATTTTAATAACGTCATCAGCCAAAAGTATTTGTTCTTCGCCATTTGCGGGCTGAAATACGAACCCACTTTCGCCAAATAAATCAGAATTTTCACGAACATCAGAAGAAACAGTTACTTCTTGAGGAGCAGAAAGTCCTTTAGAAACCTCTGATTTGTTATCGTGCCTAATGCTATCTTTCTTTTCGAGGTTAATTAACTCACTACCAGCCCCAAAACCAGCTTTGAAACACGAATTATAATAATTTCGAGCTTCGCCTTTTCCAGGGAAAATATCAAGCCAATCAAAAATTCTTCCACCTTTTCCAAACGGCAAGAAATCGACAATACGCACATTTTGGTATTGATTTTCATTTATTGCTTTTGAAACTAATTGCCCTGAATAATAAAGCAATAAGCCTGTAACATAAGCCGGTATAACAAACACTTCGGGTGTAAATTGTGCCAATGCGCTGTAAAATGCTCTAAATTCGTTGTCTTTTAATCTGTCCAGAATAGCATTCAAATAAAATGGAGCTGTATTTGGCTTTTCAATAATGTCCTTAATATTAGCAACTTTTATGGGACAAACAGGGCTTTCGTGGTATTTGTAAATGGCTTGGCGCACTGCGTTAGAATCCTTGATTACTTCCGACAAAATACCAGCCGCCATTCTAAGCGAACTTTGTTTAGAAAGTTTGTAAGCTCTTGCCTTTGAGTCCATTCCAAGAACCAGAATGTCTGAAGTAGAACCTCCAACATCTATTCCTAGCAAAATATTTTTTTCATCTAACCCAATGTTAGTTAAAGCATAATTACAGACAGCTTCAGCCTCAGTACTAGGCTCATAGCTCACTTTAATGCTGTGTTTTTCGATTGGAATTTCCGAAAGTTCGTCGTACATTAATTGGTATTGGCGTACATCAAATTTAGTGAACGAACCCGGATATGACCAGCGTAACTCAATGGGTAACATCTTGTTAGCATACAAATCGGCAATTGCCATAATCCAAACACTTTTCAAATACGCTTTTTTCTTTTCTTTTCCACGTATATCGTTGAGCCACTTCATACTATGATGCAAAATTCCAGCATTTGTAGTAATTGTGCGGCTATCCATTCCATGAATTATCAAATTATGTTCAAAAATAGGTACGCCACCAGCAATTTCTTCTTGTTCCATTCCAGTTGCAACATATTGAGGCTTATGGTCATGCACCCAAGATTTGACTTGACCGTTAGCAGTTTCTTCGTTTTGAAAAAACAACAATTCATTGCGAACAGCCGTTTTCTCACGTCTGTGGTCAATCACTTCTGCGCCAAGAAGAAAAATTCTTCGGTTTTTGAAAGGAATAGGTTCAACTTCCGAACGATTTGTTTTTGAATAACTTAAACAAGAATTGTTGCTGCCAAAATCAATACCTACCACAGCTTGTTCAAAATTGGTTTCGTGCGAAAAATCGAGAATATGATTTCCACGCATACTTTCATCATTTGGCTCTTTTACAATTAGATAGCCACAAATTCTATCTTTTCCTCCAATCAAAGCTCTAATTTCAACTCCAGCAACAGGTCTATTTGACCGAATTACTTCATACGGGTGGTCTTCGCGCGTGGCAGTAGAAACTGGATATTTAACCAAATGTTCGACCTTTAAATCAGCATGATAACCTTCATAACCACCATAAATCAGTTTTTCTTTAGAGTCCGAAATGTAATTTCCACCGTCGTACCCATTTGATTCTGAAATATTTTTGTAAAATGGAACAAATTTTATATCTCGTGCATTCGATGGATATTCGTTGTAAAAATAATATTGGTTCCAATTTTTAGAAACAAAACTAGGCCAAATTATGATATTTCGTTGAACACCTGTCAGTAATTTTATTTCGTATTCTCTAACGATCGGAGTTTGTTTTTTTCCATCAACAAGCAAAAAAAGTTCTACAATTAGCTTAAAATCATTTACTTTAATGCTCGAACGTATTTCGTGCGAATTTTCGGCACCTTGTGAAAGTAACTCTCCTACTCTATTTTTAAACAATCGCAAACCATAGTCACTCAACGGAATAGGAAAAAACCATTTCTTTTTGGCATCTTGTGGGTCAAAACAAGTCATGTAATGAACTGCCGACTTTTCAAGCGGCTGTTCTTCACTAACTTCGGTGAGAGAATAAATAAAATCATCGTGCATCAAAATTTTCTGTAAATCAACCTTTTGCCCGCCATTTTGTTCATCAAAACTAAAATTTCCATTGTTGAGAAATAAATCTTGTTTGATTCGAAAAAGTTGAGTAAAAGGAGCAGCAAATTCTAATTCTGCATCTAAAGCTCCTTCGTTAACTAATTGGAAACCACGTGCTTTAATTTCATTGCTCCATCTTTGAATAAATTCAAATTGAGGAGTTAATTTTAGCTTTTCTTTGCCTTCTCTATTTAAGTTTATTTCTTTCTCAAACTCAGGCAACTTATTTGCCAGATTATTTACCAAAAGATATAATTTTTGCAACTGATTGTTGTCAAAATTTCCAAATTCGAGCGGGTCGTCAAAACGTCCATTTCTAAACCAAGGCACGTCGCCTTTGGCTGTAAATGCACTATAATCTATTCCTGTGAAAATCAATGAATAAGGTGAAGTAGCCCCAATCAGTAAATTATTGTAATAAATGAGCTGAATTTGAGGAATATGCTTTTTTTGTTCGCGCAAAACTTTTGGGTCGCACCATAAGTCGGTATCTTCAAAAAGCATTCGCCCAAAAGCATTCGGAATTTTATACAACTCATCGAGCAATCCGGGCGTAAACTCTAAAGGCTTACTAATCACAATTCGGTCAGGAAAAAGTGCCAACAAAGCAATTAAGCCTTTCCACTCATTTACAAGTGTTTCGTAAAAATTTATCAAACCAGAGGTGTCAATATTTGCATCTTTTTGGGTATATTTGAAAGCATATCCAAACACTTTGGCACGCGACCAAATGCTGGGTAAACCAGAAATCATATTGCTTAAAATCTCAGCATCTACATTTTCGAGCAAATCACCCGTCTTAATGCCTTGTATATAAGGAGTTGCTTGCTCAAAAAGATGCCAATTTCCTTGTACAGCTTCCTTTTCGCCAACCGAACTATTGATTAATAATGCTTTTGCCATTTCTCTAACTATCAAGTATTTAATGATTAGTACAACGTACTAATTCAAATATTTTAAAAAAAAAATTAAATAAATCGGTATTTTATTAACTTTCAAACTCGTATAATTTTACTAAAGTTTTATAAATTCGTTTAATAAGTTTTTCCGATTTATTACTAATGGTTTCTTCGTCAGAAAATTTTATAAATTCTGTTTTAAATTCGTCGAAAGCATTGCTAAAAATTCCTGTTTTGTATTCATGTTTTTCATCGTTAGCTCTGTAAATCTGCTTATTAAAAGCAAATTTATTCAATTCTCGTTCGTTTGTAAAAGCAAATAATTCAGCATTGAACAAGAAATTATCCTGTCCATTTGCCGAACGATGGACTTGCCTTAACCAGCCATCAAGAATATTTTTCTCTTTGTCGAAAGCAAAGTGAAACATCGAAAAATATTTTTTCAATGCGTTTACTTCTTCTATTAGAATATCATCGTATCCAACTATTTTATTCTTTTCCAGAGTCTTAGCTTGAGCAGCCGCAAAAAAATCAGTCTTTTCAGGGTAAACCAAAAACGAAAGAGCAACTAGCATTCCGAATTTTTTCATAAATTCTCCAACCAAATGCGAATTGACAAAATCTTTAAATTCCAACTTTCCATTTTCGTTCAAAGCTCTAAAATAATATTGTACTTCGCGCTTATCGTCCTTAATTTCAAGAAGTTCTGCTTTTTTTACATTGAAAAAATCGTAAGCAGCAAAAGCTGAAAGCAATTCGATATAATGCGAATCGTTTTTTTGTTTTGTGCCTCCGGTTAAGGTTTCTTTTCCTTCTTGCTTGGTTTCAAAGTCATTAGAAGGCGTTCCGAGCATATAAAATTTCTGGTAAGTAGTTTTCACCGTTTGGTCTTCGTTGTAAAACATCATTGCCACTTGCGAATTGAGAGCAAAATTCTTTGAATTTGCCACAACAAGCTGGCTTTGGCGTTGAGTTTCATCGGGTGGTGGAAATTTAAAATAGCTGGAAAGCAAAGTTGCTCCAAAAAATGCTTTTGAAAGCGATTTTCCGGGAACAATTATATTCATAGCTGCATTGAAAGCTTTTGGAATAATAGGAATAGAAGATGCTCCAGTTCCTCCAAATACAGAACCTAAAACAAAAACTCTGGCATTTCCTTGCTCGCTGGCATCGAAAATAGATTGTATAAATTGAGATAAACTCGCTTTTGGATTGTCTTTAACTTCCTGTAAAATAGAATGATACATCAAAAGTGAGCCCAGATGCGTTTGGGAACGATATCCGTGTTTTAAATCAAATTCTCTAACACTGTCGGTAAGCAGCAATTTAGCAAGTTCTTGCTCTTCTTTTGTTGCATACGAATATGCAGAAAGACTAGCAAATTTGCCATTTTTGCCAATATTTGAATAATCAGGACAAAACTCAAAAAAATTGATTTTAGCACTAAAAAAAGTACTATCGAGCGCATAATGCGTTTTATTGTATCCTTTGATTTTCAAATAAGTATCTTTCACCAGTTCTTTCAAACGGTTAAAGTTTCCATTTTCGAGGTCAGTATCGAGTGCCAAAATATTTATTTCGGTTTTATCGTACATTCCCATAGCGCAAGTGTGTACAAACGCCTCTAACGCACGCATACCAGTGCCTCCAATGCCTATTACAAAAAGTTTGTCGTTCATTAAAAATAAGTTTTCTTGTTTTTAATCTTGCAATTTATGAATCTTTTTTGCTTTGCTAGTTAAAAAAGAATATAATTTTATTTACAAAGATATAAAAAATTCTATTTTAAGCATTAAAAGAATTCTAAAATTTTGTATTTATTTTCATCTTTTCATAAGCATCAGCTCAAAAAAAATTCTTGTTTTTTGATAGAAAATTTAATTTTTATACCAACTTCATCGTTTAGCTGTACGAAAAAATGAAATACCAACTATTTTATAAAAATTCTTGCTTTAAAACTTAAAAAAATGAAATTGCATCTACATAATTACAAAGTAAATGCATAATATGCTTTAATTCCGTCAGGGTAAATGCCTTCAACAAAAACAGTTGACTGTGAAACGTTTAATGCTTTTTCTAAATCCTTAACTGAATTTATAGGTATTTTATTGATTTTGAGAATAATAAATCCTTCTTTCACATTTGCATTGAGAAACTTACCGGCTGAAAGTTGTGTTATTTTCAATCCATTTTCGATTGCTAATTGCTGTTTTTCAAAATCTGTAATTTCTTTATATTCAGCACCTAATTGTTCCAAAAAATTCAGATTTTCATTTATTTTTCCTTCAAAATTTGTCAAAACAACATTCACTTCAATCAAATTATCGCCTCTTTTAATTTTCAATTTCACTTCGTCGCCAGGTCGGTGTCGTGCAAGTTGTTCGTATAATTCATTGGCTGAATTTAAGTTAACGTTTTCAAAAGCTAGCAAAATATCTTTAATTTGTAAACCAGCTCTTTCGGCAGCTCCTTTTTTTTCAATATCCGAAATAAAAACGCCTTCTATTTTTTTAATGCCCAATTCTTTGGCAAATTTAGCATCAATATCGTTGATTTTAACTCCCAAAACTGCTCTTTGTACTTTTCCAAATTCGCGCAAATCTGCACTTACTTTTCTAACAATATTGATAGGAACTGCAAAAGAATAACCAATATAACTACCTGTACGTGAAGCTATTGCTGTATTAATTCCCACTAAACGACCTTCTACATCAACTAAAGCTCCACCACTGTTTCCGGGATTCACGGCGGCATCGGTTTGCAAAAAAGCTTCTACTGCCGAACGCTTATCTATTATGTTGATACTTCGAGATTTAGCACTAATAATTCCGGCAGTAACCGTAGAACCCAAACTGTATGGGTTTCCGATAGCTAAAACCCAGTCGCCAAGTTCCAAATCGTCGGAATTTCCAAATTCGGCAAAAGGTAAATCATGAGCTTGAATTTTGAGCAAAGCCAAATCAGTAGTTGGGTCTAAACCAATAATTTTTGCTCTAAAAGTGCGTTTATCGGTCATAATTACCTGAATTTGAGTAGCTTTCTCAACCACATGAAAGTTAGTAACTATATATCCATCGTGGCTAATAATCACGCCGGAACCTTCAGCTTGCAAAGGGAATGGCAATTTATCGCTAAAAAGCACGTCGTAAAGTGTACTTCCGGCAGTTTCGTATTGTGTACGAATATGCACAACGGCATCAATCGATTTTTTAACAGAATTTCTAAAATCGGGTAATTCTGTATTCCAATAACTTCCAACCGTTTGTAGGTTTTGTTCCTTTTCTTGCACAATTATATATTGCTTATTTTCAAAATAATACACATAAATTGTTAATGCAACAAAACCACCTAGTATAGAAATTAATAAATTTTTTATCATATTGTATCTAGTTCAAAATTAAGCACTTGTAGTATTTTATTTGCAGCAAACCTTTTTGTAATCAAACCAATTAATAAGCGTTGGGCAAATAAAATTTATAGTTAAATTTGGTTCACTACTAAAAATAGTTTTTCAAATTTGAAAAAACAAATTTTTATTTGTTTTACAAAAGTACAAAAATTGTTTCAACTTATCAACAAATAAGTTTTGCGTTTTATAAAAAAAGCAAATTTCAAATTTACTACTAACTATTCTTTTTTTGTGTAGGAAACAAGAATGAAGCTTTCAGTTTTAACACCTTCTTTATCAATTACTTCAAGTCTAATTTCATTCAAACCGTCGTTCAACTCAAATTCATTTTTTACAGCCATCTTGCAATTCCCATCAATGGGTTTAAAACCTCTGGTGTTTGGAACAAATTGGTTATTTAAGTACAAATTGACTTCCGAAATTTCGTTTTTTGGGAGAATACAAGCTTGTATTGAAAACAATTTTTGAGTTACAGCTAAATTTCGGCTATCGGGTTTAATCCATTCAATTTCAGCAAGTAAATCATTTTCGGGGTCAATATTTTCAGCTTCTTCTATTGCATTGTTTACAAAAATTTTAACCAGTTTGGTTTCGCTTTGAAAAGTATTGCCAAGCGTAGAATTGAATTTCAATTTTAAACTCAAAAAGCCATTAAAATCATAAATATCTTTTGAAATAGCCCATTTCAATTGTTTTGAATTTCCACCGAAAACTCCAACTAAATCGCCCGATAAATTTAAAACTTCCACTTTTTTTCCGGCTTGAAACTTTGCATCGAGCACAATATCAAATCGTTCGTTTTTTTTATAACCCACTAAATCAAAATAAACAAACAAAACAGAATCGCCTTGATTTTCTATTTTTATGTTTCTAATTTCTGGCTTTCCCTGTTGATTTCCAAACAAATAAATTGGAAAAGCAATAATAAACATGCTTATGAAAAGAAATAAATGTTTCATTTTTTTTAAATTTACAATGTTAAGTATAAATAGGAAACTCAAAATTTACCTGCTTTATTTTAATTAAATCTAATTTTTTTTTTCTTTAAGTTTCAAAAACAATGATTTACCGAAAAGCAACTTGATTAAAATTCAAAATACCTGATTTTTTTGTAAAAATAAAAAATAATTCTATCTTTGTAAAATATTTGATAACTAAAAAAGGAGAATAAAGCAAGATGAATACATGGTTTGAATGTAAAGTAAAATATGAAAAAATAGACGAAGCTACTGGAAAAGATAAGAAAGTAAATGAGCCATATCTAGTTGATGCTGTTTCATTTACAGAGGCAGAAGCTCGAATAAGCGAACAATTGGAAAGCATGATAAGTGGTGAATTTTCGATTACAAACATAAAAAGAGTGAATTATACTGATGTGTTCAATTTTGAGGTTGGCGACCGTTGGTATAAGTGTAAAGTTTCGTATGTAGATGTAGATGAGGCAAGTGGAAAGGAAAAGAAAACAAGCAATTATATGCTCGTTTTGGCGGATAATGTTGATCACGCTTATGAGCGCCTGCACGAAAGTTTGTCGGAAATGATAGTGCCTTTTGAAGTTCCAAGCATTTCGGAAAGTCCAATTATCGACATTTTCCCATATTTTGATGGAGAAGAAAAGATAGTAAATAAAGAAATTCCCAAAAATCTGCGTCCACTAACAGATAATGAATACGCTGATTTGCACAAAGAGGAAGATTTAATTGATGAAGACGAAGAGGAAGATTTGAGCGACGAAGAGGAAGATTTGAGCGACGAAGAAGAATTTGACGAAACAGACGATTCTACTTTATAAAAATTGAAAAAAACTTTTCACAAAAAAAGCTGTCAATTCAGACAGCTTTTTTTGTTTCTTAAAAACATAAAACTCTAGTTTTAAAGCAAAAACACTTATTGATTCGTCTCTTTTAAAATTGCTTCGAGCTCCCCAATACATGAGTGGCAACCAGTGCCTGCACCGGTTTCTTCACGAACTTCTTCGAGCATAAACAAGTCCTTTTGCTTTATTGCTTCAATTATTTCTAACTTAGTAACTCCCATACAGTTACACACAATTCTATCGTCAGTCATACCTTTAGAACATCAAAACTATTCGTCATCATCATCTTCTTGGTGTTTAACCAAGTCCGTAGAAGGAATTAAATTGATGTGAAGACCTGTATCTATCTCATAATCTTCAATTTCCTCTTGCATATCAATGTCTTCTTCGTCGTAATACCAATTTACGGCAACCTCGCCACCTTCATCTTCAAAGTCTTTGAGCATGTTCAAAATGTCGAGCAAACAACGTGAAGAGCTTGTATTAAAGTAAGTTAGCTTAATATTAAATTTAATAGCTTCCCTCTTTTTGTTGATATAATTATCGAGCCATTCCAGTAAAGGGTTATAAAACAAGACAGTATCTTCTAAATAAGATTCTCCGGCAAGTTCGCATTCACCGGTTTCGGCGTTGAAATTTACGTATGGAACAAAATAAACTCCATGAGAACCTTCAACTATTAAGTTTTCCATTTACAGTATATTTTAAGGATTATTTTTTACTTATCTACTTTTACAGTTATTGCGAAAAACGAATATTTATCGTCAATTAGCGTAACTTCAATGTCCAAAGGATTTGCTGAAGTAAGAGCAACTTGAATTAAGCCAATATTTGCGTTTCCTTTTTCGCGTTGAGGCAAATTTCTTTGTACTCGTTTGTATTCTCTCAACTGTTCGCGGTCAAGTGAGTTAATGAGTTCAATTTTTTCTATAATAACTATAACATCTTCATTTTTAACAATATTTCCGGTCGAAAAGGCATAATGTTCTGGATATTCGGCTATCACTAAGCTTCCTACTCCTTCTTCTACACCAAATAAGTTTTTTTCGGCAGAATAGTGTGCAATGTTTTGAGCAAGTTCAATGAAAATATTGAATATTTTTTTGCTTGCTTTCGGATTTTTTCCGATGGTAAATTGTATGTAAGTACCTAAAACAGAAAGAACTTTACTATCAAAAGGTCCTTTGTATGAAATTTGGACATTTTGATTGAACAAACTGTGATACTTAAATAAATCGAATTTATTTGTATCTTGGGCTTTCTTTTCCAAATTATTAGCTTCCAATTTTCTTAATTTTAATATTCAACTTTTGATAATGCAAATATATTGTTTAAATTTTATTCTTCAAAAAATAGAATAATTTTTTTTAAAGTAAGAATAAAACTTTATAATCTAATACCCAACACAGTGATGTCATCACGTTGTTCCTCTTTGTCTTGGTATTCAATGAGTGCCGAATCGAGAGCTTTTCCTTGCTCTTCGGGTTGTGCAATTCGCATTTGAGTTAAAACTTCCACAAAACGACCTGAACCAAAGCGTTTTCGGTCAATTCCGTTCTGGTCAATAATTCCATCGGTAGTTAAATACAACCAATCGCCTGATTTTAAAACAATTTCGGTATTGGTAAAGTTTACCGAACTACGCTTTGAGCGTACACCACCAATTGATTTTCTGTCGCCACGAACTGTTTCAATTTCATTTTCGTCTTTAAAATAAAAAAGTGGTCGTTTTGCGCCTGAAAATGTTACTAAAATATTGCGTTCTTTTCCTTTTGTTTTGTCTAAATTTTCGTCAGAATCAATATTTTCTAATCGACACAAACACACGTCCATTCCGTCATTATTATCTGTATCCTTTTGTCTAAGAGCAGTTTGTACGCCAATATTTAAAAGTTCGAGTACTTCAGAAGGGTCTGTAATTTGTTTTTCGTTCACTATTTCATTTAAAAGACGGCTACCAATCATTGACATAAATGCACCCGGCACGCCATGCCCTGTGCAATCAACAATAGCAACAAAACTGTAAGCTTTTCCTTTTTTAGTTTTTTCGATTTTTGAGAACCATGCAAAATCGCCAGAAACTATATCTTTAGGCTTGTAAATCAAGAAACTATCAAAATAATTATCCATTTCAGATTTAGCAGGCATTATGGCGCGTTGTATGGTTCGAGCATATGTAATACTTCCTGTAATGTGCTTATTTTGAGAATCCAATTGGCTATTTATTTGTTGCAATTCTTCCGATTTTTGCATAATTTCATACGCCTGACGCTTAATTTCAGCTTCGGCTTCTACTATTTTGGTAATATCGGAATCGATAGCAATCAGTTTTCTAATATTTCGATTTTCGTCTAAAATAGGAGTTATTGTGGCTTGAACTGTAATGGATTTTCCCGAAGGAGTTGAAGTAGTAAGATTGTAACTTACTGTTTTCTTTTCTTCTATTCCATTTAAAATCAATTGCTTAACATCGTCAGGAGTATTATTTCCTATTATATTTTTGCTTTTATTATTAACAAGTTGGTCGAGGCTCATTCCAAAAAGTCGAGTATAGCTTTCATTTACCCACTCAAAATTTCCGTTTTCGTCCATAATCATAACGGCATTGTCAGTACCGCTAGCAACAATCGAAAGTCGTTCTAATTCAATCTTTTGTTTATTAATTTCCACATTTTGAGCTTCCAAAAGAATGTTTGCTTTTTTTCTTTGCTGATTTTGATAAAAAAACAAAATCGAAAACAGCAACACAATAACCAAAATAACGATAATAAAATTTCGAACTATCGTTTGCTGTGCAATTTTAGCGTCTTTTAGTTCACTTTCCTCTTGGGTTTGAGCCAATGTTTTTTCTCGAAGTTTTGCAAGCGAATCCATTTGGGACACAAGCATATCACGCTTACGCTTTTCGTTTTCATTATAAGCTTTTAGGCGAGCTAATTTGTCGGGGTCTTCGGCAGAAATATCTACATTTTTATATTTGGAATAGTTAAATTTTTGAATCTTTCCGATATAAAGTTTGTACTTTGAATCATTTCCTGCTTTTTTATAATTGTCGGCTAAATTTAAAAAACAATCGAAAATAAGAGCTGAATCCTTCATTTGTTCTCCTATTTTTAGAGCATTTTCAGCATTTTGAAGGGCTTCGGAAGTTCTATCATTAGCGGCTAAAGCATCAGCTATTTTCAAAAGTTCTTCGGCTTCATTTTTCTTTTGTCCGTTTTTTCTATAATATTGAAGATTGTCGTTGTAAATTCCTAGTGCACTTACAAAATCACCTTTATCGTGATAAATAGCTGTAAGATAGTTATTTATCTTTACTTGCCGCTGGCTGTTGCCAGTATTTTTACCCAATTTTTTTGCTTTTTCAAAAAAATCGGTTGCCTTAGTAAAACTTTTAGCATTGTAGCACAATTTCCCGGCTTCGAACATATTTTCGACAGCAGCATCGAACAAACCCTCGTAAATCAAATTCGTAGCGGCATTGTCGAGCGAATCCACTTTCGCTTTTACACTAGGTGGCAGTTGTTGCGCATTTGAATTAAATGCCGAAAAAAATAAAATTAAGAGTATTAAATTTACAATTTTTTGTTTTTTGAACATATTTTTTAAATCATATTTAAAATTTGAACCTAATTAAAATGGTGCTTAAATTCAAACAATCAATTAACAAACAAACTTTAACAAAAAAAGAGCAAAAGCTCAATATTCTTCGTAATCATTTTATTAAAAATTAAATTACTAATATTTAATAACTTAACAATAAAATTGAAGAATAGTTTTATATTTTGAACTAAAAATTGGTACGTAAAATATATGTCGTAAATTTACAAATAAAAATGAAAGTATAAAATAAAAAAATGCTTTTGTGAATAAAAATTAAGTAATCGCCTTTAAACACCCACATAAAATACTGATTATCAATTAAGCATGAAATACTAAAAGCGGAATTTCAATTTTCTGTAATATTTTTTTTGTAATGCTCGGATTATAAATGCTTTCGAAAATTGAACGTCGATGAGTAGTGAGCGAAACCATGTCAATTTTTTGTTTTTCAATATATTCTAAAATGCCTTTTTGAGGCTGATTTGCAACAATAACATCGCAAAAAACTTCAAATTGAGGATAATTTTGGGTAAAATAACTCTGAAAATTTGAAACTTTTTGTTTTATATCGTTAGTAATTTCATTTTTACAAAAATGCAAGCATTTTAATTTCAATTTGAACGGATAAAGCAAAGTTAATAATTTTCGGATAGCTTTAAAATCAGACATTTCAAAATTTGTTGCATACAAAACTTCTATTTCATCAAATTCTTTATATTGAAATTTTTCGGGTATTGCCAAAACGGGAACTTTTGCATACTCAATCACTTTTTCGGTAACCGAACCTATTAATTTTTGAAAACTTTCATCGGCTCCGTGCATTCCTAAAATAATAGCTCCGGGCTTGTAAATACGGCTCATTTCAAGAATTTCATCTGATGAATTTCCTTCAATAACTTTGTGTTGAATTTTAATATCGGCATACATATTTTCAATGTATTGCTGCATCATTTTTTGCTTAAATTTTAGCATTTTTTCTTCCTGCAAGTTACGTAAATCATTGATAGTAAAGTCAATATTTAAGTTATAAGCTATTGTATTGGGTTGTACCACCGAAGTAACCACCGGAAAAGAAAAAACATGAAAAAGCATAATTTCGGCATTTAATTGAGCAGCAATTTGTAAGGCAAAACCAAAAACCCTCTCGGAAGTTTCAGAAAAATCAATAGGTACAAGTATTTTATCAACTTCCTGCACCACATCATCGAGGTTAAAATTGTCATTTCCAAGCTCAATTCTTGTTTCTAACAAAATATCAACCGCGCGTTCGACATTTTTAGGCTGTACTTTAATTTTATAAGCTATTAATACCGAATCTTTTACAATATGAACTTCACTCAAAAAACATAAAATACCGACTGATGACAAACGTTGCTCTATGAGTAAAGCTCTTGATTTAGAGCGTGTTGCAATACTTATTAATTCTTTTTCCATTTTTCATGTAAATTTATCAATTAGAAGAACAAAAAATGCACAATATATAGTAGTTTCAAAAAAAGAAAGTTACGAAAAAGTTAATTAAAATCAAAAAAAAGAAATTTTTTTTTTTTTTGCATTTTTCTTCAAAATTTCAAGATTTTACTCCAAATTTAATATTAAATAATAGTTAATTCAACTATTTTGAGCTAAAAAAGCTTTTTAAATAGTAAAATCTTTATGAATATTGCAACTTTATTTTTAATTCAATTCAATAAAAAAAGATACAAAATGCGACAAGTTTTAATATCAGAACTATCTTTATATAAAGAATTAGTACTTCTCCTTCAAAGCTTAGGTTGAAATATCCAATTTATTAACTTAAGAAACTTAAGCTGCAGCATTTTATAACAATTAAACATCAAATTCAAAAAAACTTTTTTTGAAAAGATAGATTTTTCAAAACAAAATTACACTTTATGTTTTGAAAATAAAATAGTTTCAAAAAAAATGTTTTATAAGTAGTGAATCAAATTTAATTGTATATTTCATATTACCAAGTGCTTAAAAATTATTTGATTACAAAAATATTTGCTCCAAATAAAATAGCACTGGTGCTTAAAATGAATTTGAGTAAAATAAAATTTTCGCAAAAAAAGTTTCTTACAATAAAAAAACTAAACCGTTATTAATAATATTTGACTATTAATGACTCCGAAATTAACAAATTTTTATAACTATTTTTATTATGTCAGAAAAGGTTTTTATATTCGATACAACATTGCGTGATGGCGAGCAAGTGCCAGGCTGTCAGTTAAATACAATTGAAAAAATAGAAGTAGCACAAGCACTCGAAAAATTAGGTGTTGATATTATCGAAGCGGGATTTCCAATTTCTAGTCCGGGCGATTTTCAATCCGTTGTTGAAATATCAAAAGCTGTGAATTTGCCCACAATTTGCGCTCTTACGCGTGCAGTTGAAAAAGACATTGAAGTAGCTGCCGAAGCTCTAAAATATGCAAAAAGAGGTAGAATTCACACTGGAATCGGAACTTCAGATTACCATATTTTCCACAAATTAAACTCAAACTACGAAGATATTATTCAACGTGCTGTGGCTGCAGTAAAATACGCAAAAAGATTTGTTGAAGACGTCGAATTCTATGCCGAAGATGCTGGACGCACAGGCAACGAATATTTAGCTCGTGTAATAGAAGCGGTAATTAAAGCTGGAGCAACTGTTGTAAATATCCCCGACACAACGGGTTACGCACTCCCAACCGATTTTGGAGCTAAAATAAAATACTTGAAAGAAAACGTACCAAATATCGATAAAGCCATCATAGCCACTCACTGCCACAACGACTTAGGTATGGCAACTGCCAACACCATTTCGGGCATTCAAAATGGAGCTCGCCAAGTAGAAGTTACCATCAACGGAATTGGCGAAAGAGCCGGAAACACTTCGCTTGAAGAGATTGCCATGATTTTAAAAAGCCACAAAGAGCTAAATTTGACTACCGGAATCCAATCCAAACAAATTATGGAAGTTAGCAAATTAGTTTCGCGCCTTATGAGTATGCCTGTGCAGCCCAATAAAGCAATTGTGGGACGTAATGCGTTTGCACATTCGTCTGGTATTCACCAAGATGGTGTTCTTAAAAACAGAGAAAATTATGAAATTATCGACCCAGCTGAAGTGGGTGTAAAAAATTCGAGCATCATACTTACTTCACGCAGCGGGCGTGCGGCTTTGACTCACCGATTCGATGTTTTAGGATATTCCTTTACCAAAGAACAAATTGACGATATTTATGCTAAATTCTTAACTCTTGCCGACAAAAAGAAAGAAATCAACGACCAAGATTTATTACTTTTAG
>DZBP01000132.1 GCA_022729915.1 Draconibacterium orientale
TAAAATCATGCCAAGCTCAATTCGGAGATACCAACAATTTCATTGAAAAGAGCCATAATTAATAATTAATAATTAATAATTCATAATTCATAATTCATAATTAAAAAGAATGATAAAGCTTATTTTGGAAGATGGCACTGAGTTTCAGGGTACATCGTTTGGATATGAAAAGTCGGTAGCCGGCGAAGTAGTTTTTAATACCGCCATGACCGGTTACCCCGAAAGCCTTAGCGATCCGTCGTTTAAAGGGCAATTACTTGTTGCAACTTACCCATTGATAGGCAATTACGGTGTTCCGGAAGAAATAGTAGAAGACCAAATGCTCAAATTCTTCGAGTCGAGCAAAATTCAGATTTCGGCTTTAATTATTTCCGATTATTCGACCGAGTATAGCCATTGGAACGCAAAGAAAAGCCTTTCGGATTGGCTCAAAGAGCACCAAATTCCGGCAATTTCGGGTATTGACACACGCAAAATAACTAAATTGATTCGCGAAAAAGGTGCAATGAAAGGAAAAATTGTAGTAAACGACCAGCCAATCGACTTTTACGACCCCAATGAAGTAAATTTAGTAGCCGAAGTAAGCACAAAAGAAAGAATTGTTTATGGAAATGGTAAATATCGCATACTATTAATCGATTGTGGAGTAAAAAATAACATTATTCGTCATTTATTAAAGCGCGATACCACTATTATTCGAGTTCCGTGGGATTATGATTATTCGAACGAACAGTACGATGGCATTTTTATTTCCAATGGACCCGGAAATCCTGAATTTTGTGATATTACAATAAAAAACCTTCAAACTTCGATGCAAGAAGACAAAGCCATGTTTGGTATTTGTTTGGGCAGTCAGTTGATGTCATTGGCTTCAGGCGCAAAGACTTACAAATTAAAATATGGACACAGAGGACACAATCAGCCTGTTTTGAAAGTAGGCACTGATAAAAGTTATATTACTTCGCAAAATCATGGTTACGCCGTTGATAGTAGCTCAATGTCAAGCGATTGGAAACCTCTTTTTATAAATCTCAACGACCAAACAAACGAAGGTGTAATTCATACAAGCAAACCTTTTTTTGCTACTCAATTTCACCCCGAAGCGTCTAGTGGACCAACCGATACTGAATTTTTATTCGATGATTTTATTGAATTAATTAAAAAAAAGCAAATAGATAAGCACTAAGACAAAATAAATTGTATATTTTGTTTTGCCAAGTGCTTAAATTATTATTTTCATTTATTTCATTTTTCATAAATAATGGCAGTTGCACAAGAAAAAGAAGAAAAAGTAGTTGAATTTGAAATAGTTGCAGCTACAAATGACCATCTAAAATATGTTGATCAAATCGTAAAACTTATTGAAGATGCATCAAAAGTAAAAGGAACGGGGATTGCTTTGCGCTCTGCCGAATACATTACTAAGAAAATAGCTGAAGACAAGGCAGTTATAGCCTTGCACAATGGCGAAGCGGCAGGTTTTTGTTACATCGAAACGTGGGAAAACAAAAAATATGTTGCCAATTCGGGTTTGATAGTTTCCGACAAGTTCAGAAAAGCAGGTTTGGCTTCCAAAATTAAAGCCAAAGCGTTTGAACTTTCGCGCCAACGCTACCCAAATTCACGTATTTTTGGTCTTACTACCAGTTTGGCAGTTATGAAAATCAATTCTGCATTGGGTTATGTGCCGGTTACTTTTTCTGAAATAACTCAAGATGATGAGTTTTGGAAAGGCTGCGAAACCTGCAATTATTATGATGTTTTGCAACGTACCGACCGCGAAAAATGTCTTTGTACCGGAATGCTTTTCACGCCAAATCCTTCTAAAATTAAGGAAAAGCGCATCGAAGACAAAACCAAACGTGAACAAATCTTTTACCGATGGGTTCGCATGAAAATAAATAAAGAACTAAAATAATTAGGAATTAGGAATGAAAAATGAAAAATTAATTCATAACTCCTAATTCCTAATTCCTAACTTATAATTTACGAACAACAACGCATGAAAAAAAAATTAGTTTTGGCATATAGCGGGGGCTTAGATACTTCGTATTGCGTAAAATATTTTACCAACGAGGAAAATCTGGAAGTCCACACCATTTTAGTAAATACGGGTGGATTTTCAGCTCAGCAATTGAAAGACGTAGAAGAAAAAGCGTACAAATTGGGAGCTAGAACCCACAAAACGGCTGACGTTACGCAAGAGTATTATCAAAAGTGTATAAAATATTTAGTGTTTGGTAATGTATTGAAAAACAATACCTATCCGCTTTCGGTAAGCTCTGAAAGAACATTTCAGGCAATAGAAATTGCAAACTATACAAAGGAGCTAAATGCTGACTTTGTAGCTCACGGAAGCACTGGAGCTGGCAACGACCAAGTGCGTTTCGATTTGATATTCAATCTGTTAATTCCCAATGTAAAAATAATAACGCCCGTGCGTGATAAAACGCTTTCGCGCCAGTCGGAAATAGAATATTTGAAGTTAAAAGGCTTTGAGGCAGATTGGACAAAATCGACATATTCCATCAATCAAGGTTTGTGGGGAACAAGTATTGGCGGAAAAGAAACATTAACTTCCGATAAAACCTTGCCAGAACATGCTTATTTGAATCAAATTAGCCAAACTGAGCCTCAAAACTTAGAAATAGAGTTCAAAAACGGAGAAATAGAAAGTATAAATGGCGAAAACTATTCAGATAAAATAAAAGCCATTCAAAAACTGAACGAAATAGGTTCAAAATATGCTTTGGGACGTGGAATGCACGTGGGCGATACCATTTTAGGTTCAAAAGGTCGTGTAGGATTTGAAGCTCCGGCGGCAATGCTTACCATTGAAGCACACAGAACACTCGAAAAATATGTGCTTACCAAATGGCAAATGCACTGGAAAGAACAACTTGCCAATTGGTACGGAATGCTCTTGCACGAAGCCCAATACCTCGACCCTGTGATGCAAAACATCGAACGGTTTTTGGAAGACACACAAAAAACCGTTTCGGGCAAAGTGTTTATCAAATTGTATCCTTACCATTTTGTAGTGGAAGGCATTGAAAGTAAGTACGATATGCTTAGTAGCAAGTTTGGAACTTATGGCGAAGAGAATACACTTTGGACTGGCGACGATGTGAAAGGTTTTACCAAGATACTTTCCAATCAAATCAAATTGTTCAATGCAGTTACAAAAGAGTAAATGAGTTTTTTTGTTTTTATTTGTTTTTTTGTGTATATTTGTAAAAAGTTAATGAAAGGTAACATTATTGGATAGAAGCAGTTGATTAACCAACGGACTAAATTTTTTGTTTACTTATATCATTTTTTTTAACAGTTAAAACAGTACAACAATGAAAATGCAATCATTAACAATAGATATTCCTTCAGATATTTTTGTGGCGGTAAATGAAACCAAGCAAGAAATTAAAGATTGGATAAAAGTAATGTTGGCTACACATTTATACCAACTCAAAAAACTCACAATAGGCAAAGCTGCTCAATTAGCAGGAATGCAGAAAATAGAATTTGAAACTTTTTTATCTAAAAATAAAATCCCAATATCTAATTTAGAGTGGGAAGATGTTGAGGCTGACATAGAAAAACTGAGATAATGGATAAAAAAGGGATAATTATAGCTGATACTGTACCAATTATTTCTTTGGCTGTTATTAATAAATTGCATTTATTATCTGAACTATTCGATTTTGTTTATATTCCGCAAGGAGTTTGGATAGAATTGACCCGCAATCATTTACGAGAAGACTATTCAAAAATAGTTGCCTTCTTTTCTAACAAAATTAAAACCATTGATAGTTTTAATAACCTTGTATTTGTAATGGATTATGGCGAATCAGAAGCAATAATTCTTTATAAAGAGTTAGATGCAAATTTTTTGCTCATAGATGACAAAAAAGCAAGAAGCATAGCCGAAACATTAAATGTAAATTGCATTGGTACAATAGGTTTGTTGGTTGTTGCCAAAGAAAAAGGAATGCTAAACGAAATTAGACCGCTATTTAAAAAATGGATAAATAGCGAACGGTTTTATTCTATCAAATTATTAAATAAAGTACTTGAAAAATACGGTGAAAATGAAATTAACTTTTAAGAGATATTTTATTTATTTTTGTGTATATTTGTAGAAATAAATTTTAACCTGTAAAATATGCTGCAATTACATTTATCCGATGCAACTGAAAAGAAAATGCAACAAATCATTTCATTGCACAAAGACAAAGATTATTTTTTTAATAAAGTAATTGATTATCAAATTAATCAATTAAAAACAAGTATGTTCAATATCGAAAAAGATTTAAAAGAATTTGAACATAAATATTCGATGACAACTAATTTCTTTTACGAAAAATTTGAAAAAGGTGAAATTGGCGACGAACACGATTATTTGATTTGGGCTGGAATTTATGATATGTATTTAAGAGATAAACAAAAACTTAACGATTTAGAGTGGTAAGAAATTATTTTAGAAAAATAGAAGAAGAGTAACTACTTAGGTATCTAACTCTTTAATTATGAAATAAAAGATTATCAAACACTTAGAGATGCTAAATAGTTACAATAATACTAAGAAAATGGAAACAAAAAACCAAAATATACAGCCCTTTGTTTGGGATAAAATGGAAGCATTGCATAATCTTTGCCGAAAATATAATGTTTCCACTCTTTACCTTTTTGGCTCAGCAACAAGTAGTCGGTTTAGCGAAGGCAGTGATTTAGATTTTTTAATCACATTTGGCGACATTCCAATCGTTGAGTATGCTGATTATTTTTTTGATTTTATGCACGAGTTAGAAGATTTATACAATCGGAAAATTGATTTATTAACAAATCAATCCTTGACAAATCCGTATTTAATAAAATCTATCAATCAAAACAAACAACTTATTTATGACCAACGAAATCAAAAAATATCTGCATGACATAATTGTTTCTGTAAATGCTATAAATGAATATCTGGGGAAAGAAAGAAATTTCCTTAATTTTCAAAATAATAGAATGTTGAAAAAAGCAATAGAACGTGAATTTGAAATTATTGGCGAAGCTATGAATCGAATATTAAAGGTAAATAACGAAATTAAAATAACATCTGCTCGAAAGTTGATTTAAGAAATTATCTTTCACATGGATACGATATGGTTGATTATAACACTCTTTGGGGGATAATATCAAAACATTTACCCCAGTTAGAGATTGAAGTATCAAATTTATTAAATAACAATGATTTATAAATTTAATACTCTATTTTTGATACACTTTTAAATATAGCTAACGTTAATTAATTCTATAAAAAAACAACTAAACATTGACATCAAAAGCAATCGAACTGTTAAAAACATTAATACAAACGCCTTCGATAAGTCGCAGTGAAGAGAAAACTGCCGATGTATTGGAAGCGTTTTTAGTGAACGAAGGCTGCAAAGTACATCGAAAGCACAACAATGTGTGGGTTTTTGGTGAAAATGACTCTGCAAAGAAAACCGTTTTGCTCAATTCGCATCACGATACAGTAAAACCGGTTTCGGGTTGGACAAAAGACCCGTTCAATCCTGAAATAGAAGGCGATAAGCTTTTTGGTTTAGGAAGTAACGATGCAGGTGGCTCACTTGTTTCGTTATTAATTGTTTTTTTATATTTTTGCAAAAACAAAAATGCTGCCTACAATTTAATCTTTGCGGCAACTGCCGAGGAAGAAATTTCGGGCGACAAAGGCATTGCATCGATACTCGATGAGCTTGGGCATTTCGATTTTGCTATTGTAGGCGAACCGACTCAAATGCAAGCTGCTATTGCCGAAAAAGGTTTGATGGTATTGGATTGCACAGCTCGCGGCAAAGCCGGACACGCTGCTCGCAACGATGGCGAAAATGCAATACTGATTGCGTTAGAGGATATACAACAGCTTGAAAATTATAAGTTTGAAAAAACTTCCGATTTTTTAGGCGATGTGAAAGTTACCGCCACTCAAATAAATGGTGGCACGCAACACAACATTATACCCGATGAATGCAAATTTGTACTCGATGTGCGTGTAAACGAAAAATACACGAATCAAGAAGTATTTCAGCGGCTAAAAAGTGTGATGAAATCTGAAATTACAGCTCGTTCGTTTAGATTAAATTCATCTTTTATTGACAAAGAGCATGAAATTGTAAAAAAAGCATTAAATTTGCAACTCAAAACGTATGGTTCACCCACATTGTCAGACCAAACGCATTTGAAATGCCCGTCGCTCAAAATGGGACCCGGTAGCTCAGAGCGTTCGCACACTGCCAACGAATATATTGGCATTAGTGAAGTAGAGTTTGCTATTAAAACCTATATTCAATGTTTAATGTTTAATGTTTAATGTTTAATGTTTAATGTTTTAATTTTAACAATTTAATAAAAAAGATTATTTTTGCAAAAACGACAAAATACAGATAATTATGAGCAAAGTTAATCCTAAAATAGATTTAGTTTTTAAAAAACTGTTTGGAACAGAGCAGAATATCAATCTTTTAAAGTCATTGGTCAATTCTATATTGCCCAAAGAAGAGCAAGTTACTACCTTAGAATTAAAAAACCCTTACAATACGGCAGATTATTTATCCGGTAAAATTTCTTACCTCGATATTAAAGCTACCGACGAAAACGGAAAGTGGTATGATATTGAAATACAAGTTGCTCCTTACGATTTCTTTGGCTTTCGATTGCTTTTTTATTGGGCAAAAATGTATAGCGCACAATTAAAAACAAAGCAAACTTACGAGGATTTGCGAAAAACAATAGTTATCAGTTTAATAAACTTCAACTATTTTACAGATAAGGTTGGGCAAGAACGTTACCAACGTAGAATTGGATTAATGGATTTAGATACTAACGAAATTTACGAACAAACAGATGGACTGGAATTAATTTTTGTGGAACTAAAAAAGTTCCAAAAAAAATTGCCAGAAATTCATACAATGCTCGAACGTTGGATAACATTTTTAAATAAAGCCCACGAATATTCAAAAGACGATTTGCCAAAGGAACTGGCAACCGAAGAAATACAAAAAGCTATGGAAGAACTTGAAATAATGTATTTTAACGAAACAGAACAAGAACATTACGAAAGCCAGCAACGCAGATATTTAGATGAGCTTGCCATAGCTCGCCAAAAGCAAAGGCTGCTAGAAGAAGAAGAAAAGAAGAAAAAGCAAGAAGAACTAAAAATTCAAACTGCAATAGATAATAGAAATATAGAAATTGTACTAAAAGGAATAAATCAAGGGCTTACAAATGAAACAATAAGCTTATTAACGGATTATTCAATTAGCGAAATAGAAAAATTGCGTGATAAATTGAATATTTAACAATATAACAATAAAATAACATCATTTTTGACTGATTATGAAACTTTGGGATAAAGGAACAAAAGTAAATTCTTCGATTGAGAATTTTACCATTGGAAAAGACAAACAACTCGACTTGTCGCTGGCACGCCACGACATTGTTGGCTCTATTGCACATTGCATTATGCTCGAAAGCATTGGTTTGCTCACAGCCGACGAACTAGCCGACATAAAGCGCGAACTTATCTACATTCATAAGATTAGCCAAATAGGTATGTTACTTATCGACGATGGTGTAGAAGATATTCACTCGCAAATAGAGATTATGCTTACCAAAAAATTGGGCGATGTTGGGAAAAAAATTCATAACGGACGTTCGAGGAATGACCAAGTATTATTGGATTTAAAACTCTTTGTGCGTGAAGAAATTAACATTATTGCCAATTTGACCAACGACCTTTTTAAAATATTAATAGAAAAAAGCGAAACATTTAAAAAGATTCTAATGCCGGGCTACACGCATTTGCAAGTAGCCATGCCTTCGTCGTTTGGGTTGTGGTTTGGTGCTTATGCCGAAAGCCTTACCGACGATATGCAACTGATGCTGGCTGCCTACAAAATAGCCAATCAAAACCCGCTAGGTTCGGCTGCCGGATATGGTTCGTCATTTCCTTTGAACCGACAACTAACTACCGAGCTTTTAGGTTTTGAAAACTTAAATTACAATGTGGTTTATGCCCAAATGGGACGTGGAAAGCTTGAGAAGACTGTTGCTTTTGCCATGTCATCTATTGCTGCAACGATTGCTAAGTTTGCTGCCGATGCAGCCCTTTACATGAGCCAGAACTTTGACTTCATTACCTTGCCAGAAGATTTCACAACAGGGTCGAGCATTATGCCACACAAAAAGAACCCCGATGTATTTGAACTTTTGCGCGGTAAATGTAATAAAATACAATCTATGCCCAACGAATTTCTAATTATAACCAATAATCTTACTTCGGGTTATTTTAGGGATTTGCAAACGTTAAAAGAAAGTTTCATTCCGGCATTTGAAAGCTTAAAAGAATGTTTGTTTGTTTTGAAACTTGTATTGTCGTCAATCAAAGTGAGAGAAAACATTCTCGACGACGAAAAGTACAAATATCTTTTTACAGTTGAGGAACTTAACAAAAAGGTTCTCAAAGGAATGCCTTTTAGAGATGCTTACAAAGAAATGGGAAGAGATATAGCCGAAGGCAAATTCAAACCCGAAAAAAATGTACATCACACGCACGAAGGTAGCATGGGCAACTTAATGAACAAAGAGATTATCAGTAAAATGGATAGCATTCTTTACGAATTCAATTTTGAAAAAGCCGAAGCCGCTATTTCAAAACTACTCAAAATATAAGTTAGCTTCTAGGTTCTATGGTTCTATGGTTCTATGGTTCTATGGTT
>DZBP01000133.1 GCA_022729915.1 Draconibacterium orientale
AAAAATCAAAAAATGCAATTCATTGACAAAAAAGTGCAATTTATTGACAAAAAAAATGGTTTTGGCTATTTGAAAAGTTTTTAAATATTGAACTATCTACATACGTTTAATTGACAAAAACAAGCATTTAATTGACAAAAAATATTTGTCTGTTTATAAGTACTTGCATAAAATTTTATCTAAAATTACTTTTGGAGAACATTGTTTTCAACATATAATTTTTTTTTTTTTATAATTAATTGAAAAAAGTTTGGAAAAAGTATGTTTTTCCCTTCAAAAATGAATTATTATAAAATTGACATAGAGTTGATGAATAAAATAGAAAAATTATAAACCTTGATACATAAAAATACGTGCCTTAAAATCCCTGCTACCTAAGCGGGGATTTTTTTTAGTAAGTAGCGACCTCAATTTAATTGTATATATTACTTTATTAAGTGCTTAAAATCTATTTGATTACAAAAATATTTGCTCCAAATAAAATTGCACTAGTGCTTAAATTTACAATTTAAAAAGAATTAACAAGTAGTTTTTTTATAATTAAAAATAAAATTGTAATTTTGTCAGTAATTTGTCAGAGAAACTGACAAACCGTAAAATTC
The DNA here is from genome assembly GCA_022729915.1 of Draconibacterium orientale. Classification (GTDB taxonomy): domain Bacteria; phylum Bacteroidota; class Bacteroidia; order Bacteroidales; family JAIFNL01; genus JAIFNL01. The sequence continues at coordinate 603 of DZBP01000133.1, forward strand.
GATTTTCAAAGAATGGACATTCTACAAATAAAACAGCGTTTTGGAATAATAGGCAATTCTGCCTCACTCAACAGAGCAATTGATGTAGCCAAGCAAGTGGCTCCTACTGATTTATCGGTACTTATAACTGGTGAAAGCGGAACAGGAAAAGAAGTTTTTCCACAAATAATCCATCATTTTTCATCGCGTAAGCACAACAGTTACATAGCCGTAAACTGCGGAGCTATTCCGGAAGGAACAATTGATTCTGAATTGTTTGGACACGAAAAAGGTTCTTTTACGGGTGCGCACGAACAGCGAAAAGGTTATTTTGAAGTAGCCGACAACGGTACTATTTTTCTCGACGAGGTGGGCGAGCTTCCACTTTCTACCCAAGTACGCTTACTTAGAGTGCTCGAAGCCGGTGAATTTATGAAAGTAGGTTCGTCTAAAGTTCAAAAAACCAATGTACGGATTGTAGCTGCTACCAATGTAAATGTGGAGCGTGCTATTGAGGAAGGAAAATTTAGACAAGATTTATATTATCGACTCAACTCTGTACCTATTATTATTGAACCGTTGCGCAAAAGGCGCGAAGATATTTACCTTTTGTTTCGCAAATTTGCTCACGACTTTGCCGAAAGAAACAGAATGCCAGCCATAAAACTTACCGACGATGCCAAACTCTTACTCGAACAGTATTCTTGGCCCGGAAATATTCGTCAATTAAAAAATATTGCCGAGCAAATTTCGGTTATCGAGCAAGAACGAATAATCGATGGCGATAGAATTAAAAAATACTTGCCTACTTTCAACCAAAGCAAGTTGCCTGCACTTTATAAAGGAATAGATGAGAAAATCTTTAGCTCTGAGCGAGAAATCCTTTACAAAATTTTGTTCGACATGAAAAAAGATGTCAACGACCTGAAAAAGCTTGTAAATGATATTATTTCTACAAATCACGAAAAAATTAACTTTTCGGAAGAAAATGCACATTCGTTCAAGAAATTTTATGAAGATCCAATTGACGAAACCATTGTAAACGATGAAAATTATTTTGAAATAAAACAAAACCATTTTAGCACGAACATTGAAGATACAAGTGTTGTGCTCGAAGAATCGCTTTCGATTGAAAATAAAGAAATAGAACTAATAAAAAAAGCACTCGACAAATACGCAGGCAAAAGAAAACACGCTGCCGAAGAACTAGGTATTTCTGAGCGCACTCTTTATCGAAAAATTAAAGAATACAATATAGAATAAGTTGATTATCAGTAATTTTCAAAAAAAAACGGCTTAAAAAAATTCAAAATCAGAATGGACAAAACCAAACAAATAATCCGCGCCTCGTGGGTGGCTGTGGGTGGAAACGCTTTTTTAGCCGTTTTAAAAATAACTGTTGGTATTATTTCTGGAAGTTTAGCAGTATTAGGTGATGGAATTGATACGTTTACTGATATTATTACATCACTTATTACACTTATTACAGCTCGAATAATATCCAAACAACCCGACAAAAAGTTCTCTTATGGTTATATGCGTGCCGACACAATAGCAGCCAAAGTACTTTCTTTTGTTATTTTGTTTGCCGGTTTTCAATTGGCTATTTCGTCAATATCGCAAATTATTGATGCTCAAAAAGGATTTATACCTTCACCTATCGCAATTTACGTAACCATTCTTTCAATAATAGGAAAATTTTTGCTCAGTTGGTATTTACACCTCAAAGGCAAAAAACTCAATAGTCTTATGCTCAGAGCAAATGCTAAAAACATGAAAAACGATGTACTGATTTCTTTTTCGGTACTTGCCGGATTATTTTTTGTATATATTCTTGAAATTCCTATTCTCGACCCCATAACTGCTATTATCGTAAGCCTTTTTATCATCAAAACAGGATTTGAAATTTTCAAAGAAACCAACGTCGAACTTATGGACGGCGTAAAAGACAATGCTGTTTATACTCAACTATTTGAAGCTATCAAAGAATGTAAAAATGTTTACAATCCGCACCGAGTGCGAATTAGACAAATGGGCGATTTGTATGTAATAAGCCTCGATTTAGAAGTAGATGGAAATAGTACAGTTTACGAATCGCACAAAATTTCGAGAACAGTAGAAGATGCAATTTACAAAAAGATAGACAATGTGTACGATATTCGGATTCATATTGAGCCTAAAGGAAATGTGGAAGAAGAAAAATTTGGATTGGTAGAAAAAGATTTTTATTAATTTTAAAATAAAACACCTTAAAAAAGCTCAAAAAAAAAGAAATCCTTATATTATTTTTAAAGCCATACGCAACTTTTAACGAGTCAAAGCTATCTTATAAAAAAATAGAAATGAAAAAATTACTCGTTTTTTTATAAAAATTTAGATTTTTAACATTTTTTTTATAGTTTTGCGACCATTGAATTATTAACAACTTAACATTTTAATAAGTATGAAGAGATTATTATTTGTTTTATTTCTGACAATAAGTGTATTAGGTTTAAATGCACAAGAAACAGTAAAAGATTTTGAAAAAATAGGCGTTGAAAAATTCAAAGCCAAAGATTATGCAGGTTCGATAGAAGCTTTTGTAAAAGCCTTAGATTTGAATACAGTAGCAGGTACAGAAGACGGCGCATTGTATTTTAAAGCTTGCCAAGCTGCTTTGAAAGCAGAAAATTACGAAAAATTAGCCATCTATGCCGATAAAACAATTGAATTAAACTATATTGATAAAGGTTCTAAAACGTATTTGTATAGTGCAATTGCTTACAAAGAGCTTGGAAATGCCGAAAAAGAAGAAGCTGCTCTAAAATCAGGTCTTGCAAAATATGCCGATGACGCTGACCTTAAAGCCAAACTAGCTACTCGCATTCTTAAAAACGGAAACGAACATTATGACAAAGCAGTAGAATTTCAAAAATTAGCCAACGAAAACATGAAAGTTCAAGCTAAATTTGATGAGTTTGTAGCCAAAGCTAAAGAAGAATTTATATTGGCAAAACCATTTTTTGAAGAATCTTATAAATTAAATCCTACTTTTGAAGCTACACAAACTTTGCTCAAAGCAGTTTACAATAACCTTCAAACTCCTGACGCTGAGCGTTTAGTTAAATAGTTTTGAATTGTTGGTAAAAGTTAGTAATTTGTTTGATTGAAAAAAAAAACAAATTGCTAATTTTTTTTCTAAAAAAAGTTGCACGGTTAAAAACTATTGTATAGCTTTGCACCCGATTTGAAACCGACAAATCTAATAAATAAATGCCCAGATGGCGGAATCGGTAGACGCGCTGGTCTCAAACACCAGTGATAGCAATATCGTGCCGGTTCGACCCCGGCTCTGGGTACATTTTCCAAAGCATGAGCAATTAGTTGTTCATGCTTTTTTTGTTTATATTTGCAAAAAAATAGATATAAACTTGTGCTATTTTATTTAAAAACAATTCCTTTGTATCAAATAAATCTTAAGCACTTGACAAAATGAATACGCAATTTAATCGAGTTTACTACATAACAACTCAATCAAATTAGGCTCATTTCTAAAAAAAACCACTTTCTATGCAAAACAATTCTCAAAAACAATTCCTTCTTGATACTCGCTACTTACGAATGGCTAAAATTTGGGCAGAAAACTCATACTGCGAACGCAAAAAAGTAGGAGCAATCTTAGTAAATGGCAAAATGATTATTTCCGATGGCTACAACGGAACGCCTTCCGGTTTCGAAAATATATGCGAAGACGAAAGTGGCATTACAAAAACGTATGTGCTTCATGCCGAAGCAAATGCAATAACAAAAGTAGCTAAAAGCAACAATTCGAGCGAAGGTGCAACTCTTTACGTAACGGCTTCGCCTTGTATAGAATGTGCCAAATTAATTATTCAAGCAGGCATTAAAAGAGTGGTTTACTCCGAAGAGTACCGCATTGCAGACGGACTAGAATTATTGAAAAAAGCCAACATAGAAGTTACTCATATAAATCAAGAATAAGTTTTTACTTTATTTGAGCTAAAAAAAATTGCACAGTTTATTTAATTTTTATTTATTTGTAGTGAAAAATTAAAGGAATAAAAACACAAAACTTTACTAAAGTTTAACCAAAAAATGTTTTAGATAAAGTAAAGTGGACTAAAAAATAAATCAATAGCTTAGATAAGTACTTAGACAAAATAAATTGTATATTTTATTTTACCAAGTGCTTAAAATTTATTTAATTACAAAAAGGCTTGCTCAAATTAAAATAGCACTGGTGCTTATTTTCAAAACGATATAAAATGGAAGATCAATTATTAGACAATTCAAAACAAGAAAAAGAAATTAAATACAACAATTCCTCATTTAGTATTGTTACACCAATACTTTTGGCTATTTTCTTAGTTTTAGGTTTTTTTGTAGGAAAGTTTTTTACTGAGCGAAACATTGAAAAAACACAAATGTTCTCGTCAGTTAGCTCAAATACAAGTAATAAATTATTTGCCATTTTTGATGTAATTAAAGAAAATTATGTCGATAGTATCTCTGAAGAAGAAATAATTGAGAAATCGATACCCGAGATATTAGCACAACTCGACCCACACTCTGTTTATATTCCGGCTCAACACATGCAAGCCGCAACCGAACCGCTCAATGGCAAATTTGAAGGCATTGGGGTTCAATTCAATTTGCAAAGCGATACCATTGTAGTAATCCAAACCATATCGGGAGGTCCTTCCGAAAAAGTAGGAATTATGGCGGGCGATAGAATTGTAACTATCAACGATTCGGTTTTTGCAGGCAAGAAAAAAACAAACGAAGACATTATAAAGAATTTAAAAGGCGAAAAAGGAAGCAAAGTAAAAGTTGGCATCAAGCGCAAAGGTTTCAAAGACCTTTTGTTTTTTAACATTACACGCGACGAAATTCCATTATACAGTGTTGATGTTTCGTATATGGTTGACAAAGAAATAGGTTACGTAAAAGTAAGCAAATTTGCCGAAACCACTTACGATGAATTTATCGAAGCCGTTAAAAAACTGAAAGCTCAAGGTATGAAAAAAATAATTCTCGACCTTAGAGGCAATGGCGGTGGATACATGAGTGCTGCAACCGGAATAGCCGACGAGTTTCTGGACAAAGGCAAAATGATAGTTTATACCGAAGGCAGATTTAGACCACGCCAAGACTACAAGGCAACCTCTAAAAATAGTTTGCTAAATATTGAAACTGTTGTATTAATTGATGCTTGGTCGGCTTCGGCAAGCGAAATTGTAGCCGGAGCTTTGCAAGACAATGACATAGGAACCATAGTAGGACAACGTACATTTGGCAAAGGTTTGGTACAGGAATCGATGAGTTTTCCTGATGGTTCGGGTTTGCGAATTACAACGGCGCGCTACTACACGCCTACCGGAAGAAGCATTCAAAAGCCTTACGGTAAAAATATGGACTACGAACACGAACTCTCTGACAGATACATGAATGGAGAATTTATGCACATCGACAGCACGCATTTTGTAGATAGTTTAAAATTTACAACACCCAAAGGCAAAGTAGTTTACGGAGGCGGCGGTATTGCGCCAGATGTTTTTGTTCCGCGCGATACTACGGGTTATTCAAATTATTTTGGTAAGTTGGTCAGTAAAGGAGTAATCTATCAGTTTGCGTTTGAATATGCCGATGCGCACCGCAAAGAATTGGTAAAATACAAAACAGGCAAAGAACTCAATGTAAAACTCGAAGCATCTAATCTTATGCCTCAATTTATTGCGTATGCCGAAAAACAAGGCATTCCTACAAATGCCAAAGAATTGGCTATTTCGAAAAAAGTAATCAATACACAACTAAAAGCTTATGTAGCTCGCAATATTATCGACAACGACGGCTTTTATCCAATCATTCAAGAAATAGACAACACACTAAACGAAGGAATTAAAGTTTTGTCTAAATCGACCAAGAAATAAGAAAGAAATAATTGACGATGTACGAAAATTCGCAAAATACAATACTAAAAGAACGAATAATTCGTATCGTAGAACAGTCGAGCAATAGTAATGACGAGATTTTGATTATTTTATACAACGAGCTAACTGAAATAAAACTTTCTGATAGCAGTATTGTTTATTTTTGCAGCTGTGGTTATCCATTGAGCTATCAAAATGGCAACAAAACAAGTTGGCTCGAACCAATTATAAAACAAGAAGTAGATTTTAGGTCGTACAAAAGATATTATTCGTGCCCCAAATGTGATAGATTATTAGAAGAATTTCAAGATTAGTGTTGTATAAAACTAAAAGCACATGAATATCATTTTACACAAAGCCAATACACGCGGACATGCCAATCATGGTTGGCTCAACGCACATCATACATTCAGTTTTGCAAATTATTACAACCCCGAAAGAGTTCATTTTGGTGCGTTAAGAGTCTTGAACAACGACATTGTAGCTGCCGGAAAAGGTTTTGGAATGCACCCACACGATAATATGGAAATTATTACCATTCCGCTTCAAGGTGATTTGCAACACAAAGACAACATGGGCAACTCGGCAATAATTCGTCAAGGCGATGTGCAAGTAATGAGCGCAGGCACAGGAGTTTTGCATAGCGAGTTCAATCACAATTCAGACAAGGACGTGAATCTTTTTCAGATTTGGGTTTTTCCGAATAAAGAAAATGTAGAACCTCGCTACGACCAAATCTCTATTAGAGAAATAGAAGTGCCCAATGAATTTTATCAAATCCTATCGCCCAATGCCGACGACCAAGGCGTTTAGATTCACCAAGATGCATGGTTTTATTTGGGCAATTTTGAGCAAGGCGCTTCTCAAACGTACACCTTGAAAAATGCAAACAACGGTGTATATGCCATCATTATAGAAGGAGAAGCTCAATTGGCAGGTCAGACACTTTCTAAGCGCGATGGTTTGGGTGTTTGGAATGTAAATGAATTCGATTTCAACGCCTTAACCGATACTAAAGTGCTGTTAATGGAAGTTTCTATGTAAAAAGTTCGACAGTTAAAAAAATATCATAAAAAAAGTGTCTGAGTGGCACTTTTTTATTTTGCTAATATTTTAAAATCATTTAATTCTGCCACTTTGTACTGAGTTTTGTCTTTTTCTAAAATTGCATTTATTAAAACTGTTCGATTATTTTTAAAAGCGTCAGCTGCTAATTTTATTTGGTCCGAATTTAATTTTACAGAAACTCTTGATTTTACTCTTTTAATTTCGCCTTCAATTATTATCATATTTTGGTCGCTATCAACGTCTTTTGATTTTAATTGAACAATTTTTCCAAAGACATCATTTTCTGATATTTCTTTCATCTTTTCGCGAATAATTTTTGAAAATGTACTTAAATTATTCACTTTTTCTCTATTCAATTCTTTTGCTATAGTTAATTGATTAATTTGTGTTCCTTTGAGCGAAATTTCAATATCAGAATATTCAATTCCTGTATATAATTCTTTCAACTTATTTGAAATATTTACACTAACTAAATCTCTATTTTTTATCAAAAATTCATCTGTTGGCTCAAAGTTATCATAACCAATTATTTCTGTATTTATAAAATCTGTAATATTTATCAAATTTTTGTTAATTTCACTTCCAATTATTGAATTTTCAAAAAGTGTTTTTTCTTTTATTTCTTCGTTGTTTGGTAGTTGTATTTTTGTTATTAAACTTCCAACATCGTTTTTGAAAAAATTGCAATAATTTAAATACCTTTCGGCTTCGTCTTTATTTTCGAAAAAGTGAGGTAACTTTATTACTGAAAAATTAGCAACTTCTTGTAATAATTCTTTTGATTTATTTATTAACGTATTAAAAAAAGGAATACTAGGATGTCCATTTTTTATGTTTTCATTTTCAATATGAAAAGTTAAAATTTGTCTGTCATCTATAATTATCGATGCTAATTCATCTATATCTTCAATATAAATTTGAGAAATAATATTCAAGTTCTTAATAATTTCCTTTTCATAGTCAGAATTTTCAAATTTATTGTAAACATACAATTTATATGTATTTGAAAAACCCAATGTAGAAGGAGGGACAAATATATCGTACTTTGTCTTTCTTTCCAGAATTTTCCAATCTCTGTTTAACAACAAGTCTGTGATATTTTTATATATTAATTGAGTTTTCATTAAGAATAATTATCAAATA
>DZBP01000134.1 GCA_022729915.1 Draconibacterium orientale
AAATTTTTTTATGCGTTTTATAAAATTTTATAAACGTTATTAAAAAATGTTATGACTTACCGGCTGTATCATTACGTCGTTATTAAACTTTATAAAAAATAAGCCGTTAAAAGTCATGTTTTATATCATGTTTAATTTCTCGCACTTAAACGCTTGTTTGTATGTTAACCCTAAAAACAGTTCGTTACAGCCGGTAATTTATAACTGTATACTATATAATTTTAATGCAGTTATAATTTACCATACGTAGCATGACATTTTATATGTAATTATAAAAACAAGGCGATACGTACGGCGTTTTATTGACATATTATGTTACGTTTATAAAAGTTATAGATTTACACTTAAAATCATACATTTTATACCTATACATAGAAACAAGTCGATATGTACGGTAAATTATAACCTACAGTGATGTTGCTATAAACTTTTATAAAACGTTGTTTATAATTTTTATAAAATTTTATAAACGTTAATATAAAACGTTATGATTTACCAGCTGTATCATTGCGTAGTTATTAAACTTTATAAAAAATAAGCCGTTAAGAGTCATGTTTTATGCCATGTTTAATTTCTCGCACTTAAACGATTGCTTGTATGTTATCATTAAAGACAGCTTGCTACAGCCGGTAATTTATAACTGTTTACTACAAAAGTTTAATGCAAGTGTAATTTACCATACGTAGCGTTACATTTTATACGTAATTATAAAAACAAGCCGCTACGTATGATAAATTATAACCTGTATTGCTACTGCTATAAAATTTTATAAAACGTTGTTTACACTTTTTATAAAATTTTATGGACGTTAATGCAAGGTACTACATTTACCAGCTGTAACATTGTGTTGTTATTAAAATTTATAAAGAGTAAGATTTTAAGCTGCATACGTTAATTCTAGTTTTAATTTAGCGTACTTAATTACTTACTTATACGATAACAATAAATCCCAAACTATTACAATTGATAAGTTACATTATTAAAACATATTGTAGTAATTGCTATACCAAATGAATAATAACCTTTCCTATAATAACAACAACAATGCATACAATACAATTCACACAAACGAATATTACATGCAGTAAAAGTAACAACTAATTTATAGGATTAATACCCATCATATCGTAACTGTATGTAACGTCAACATATACAACATAACGTAGGTGTATATGTTTTTATATTTTTATGACATATAATCTTTTAAATTTAACTATACCTGTTATGTTACATTATTTTATACTTGTTTGTGCAAAATACTGTAATTACCTATGATACCTTTCCTGTATGTACGTGTACTGGTTTTTTATCATGGAAAATCATTCAAAAAAACATATACATTTTTTTCAACATGATAACATTATAAAAGTTTTTCTATAAACGATAACAGCATCACTTGTTTTCCACATTTATACAGTATATGTTTTGTGTTGTGTGTTTTAAGGCAAATCTACTTATCATATATCTTATAGGAAAGGTGTATGCGTAAAGCATAACATTAAACAACATTACATTATAAAACTTTTTTATGGTAATAACGTAATATCACGTTACTTAATTTAAGTGTCAGTAATCATTTATTAAAAACATAGATTGCAATGATTACACGTACTTATTATATAACATATATTTTTTCGTTTGTGTTGTAGTTTAATAACTTACACTTATATTATATGGAAAGGTTATACTTTACATGTCATGTTGTTGCTAGTACCATATCTCGAGATGTTTATTTATTTTATGATATACGTTTGTATACAATACACTTTTATTGTGAGTGCATACGAACTATGTATTATACTATGCATTTATCGGAAAGGTTACGTGCGTTACTCGTGTACGTGTACTACATAAATTTATTTAATTATTATTAATAAACTAGCAATGTATTACTACGTGTGCAGCAACTAAAATAAATTGAGAGTGTTATATTGAACAGTATCTTTCCTATTTAAGTAAATTAAACATACAAAGCACAAAAAACCAATCCAGTAAAAACTATATTATAGATAATGTAATTGTTAAGTTTTACACATAAAATGTTTATGTTATAATATGAAATGATATGCAAAGTGAAAAATACACGCATGTTTATTAATTATGTTTACTTAATTTTATAATAATAATACTTGTAGATTATTATACTCATTTTTATAGATCATTTATGTGATAAGAGTTAATGTTACGCATCATGCATTTTAGGAAAGGTTTAATAACACATACACTGTATATGTATAGTACCTCAATCCGGGACAGTCTATTTTTAAGATTTTATAATATGTGAATATAATATTATCTTTCCCGTATTAATATAATAACAGTAACTACAATAAAAAAACAAAACACAACATAACAAATAGTCATATAACATGTATCTTTTAATTTTGTACATGCACGTTAATTGTAGAACGTTGCGTACGTTGTTACCTTTCCTATAATAACATGAGATCATAACTGGGTTTCTTCAACCCAACAAGTAAAACAAAAGTACATAATTAACTACGTATATTTGATAATGTAGTATAACACGTTATGTAACATTACTGTAAGTATGTTATGTATATTAATAATACGCGTATGATTCACTACGTTCATTTTTAATACTTTTATAAACATGAATAATATTATGTATCGTTTATGTATATAACACGTAACACGTAAAATAGATATTATATTAGTTTATCTTGTGCATATTCATGTTGGTTGTTTTTGTAAAGCAACCATAATCTGTATCATTATTATAGGAAAGGTAACCTATCTTATATTATGTAACAGTAAAGACTATTAATGATGTATTTACTATTTTTTTAAAACTTATTCACCGAACAATAAGCGAGTTAATTTACGTGAATACGTATACTACGTATATGTTGAGCATTACGTAAAAGTTGCAACTATATAACACAGTGCCGTTTGTTTTGTTTTATTACGGAATGTTTACCTACATTAATTTTATAGGAAAGGTTAACTGCATTTCTTACTACAATATATATATGTAGCTATACTTACCTGAAAGTATACTTGTGTTGATTATAGTATTAATGTTACAAATACGTAGGTTATGTTACATACAGTGTTTAGTACTAAACATATGTAGTAAGTAAATGAAAATAATATGACCTTCATGTATTGATATATCTACATGTATGTGTATATTTACAAGATTGTCTTTAATTCATATGTTACATATGTATATTACCTTGCTGTGTCGTGTTATGCTCTGTTACGCTTTAATATATTAACATTCTCTAGGAAAGGTTGTAATTAACGTGACATTACATTATATAACAACAACATACATTTATAAAAAAATGTAAGTATAACATAAAAAATATTTGCACAGTTTTTATTGTAATACTGTTATATTTGTTTTACGTCTTTTATTCGAATACATTTACACGTACACAGAGGAAAGGTATATATTCATATATCGTTTACGTTCCATGTACGTTATTATTACACGTGTAGGTTATACATATACGTAGTGTGTTAAGTCATAGTTTAATAATAGTATACTATACATTACAGTAGTTTAGTATTTACTTTACTACTTTTCACATGAGTGTGATGTGTCGTGTATACTTTATATCGTTCACTTACAAACATAGGAAAGGTATATATATATATATATATATATATATATATTTATACTTGAAAAAATTTAACCATACACATACATGGGAAACCCAATACTTTGTACTGTCCTCTTTTTTATTGTTTATGTTTACGTAAACAGTAATACACAATTATATACAATGGAAAGATGTTATCATTGTATACTTTTTTTATGGAATACGTTCCTGCGTTTTATAGACAACACAACAGATATTACATCACTTGCTTTGCAGGATGTAGTTTAATACATTTATACTTTTTAATAACTTATTGTTTAATTTTTGTTTTTGTTTTTATTGTAATTATCATAAATGGAAAGATAATACATTGTTTTACAGCTTTAAAAACACGTAACGTCACTAGTAATTACCAGTAATATATGCAAACCTTATATGCCATTTTTTTATAGTGTAGCTATCTATAATTAAGATCCGTGTTTTATGTAAATATACTACGTACATTAATACGTAATCCGTATGAAATGTTGCGTTGTAATAAAATGTAACATACAGAAATTTTTATGCATAATATTAATAATTATGTACATAGTAAATACGATACTACACAAAGTATATAGTATTGACTACTGTACTTTGTAATTATTACAACACAGTATATAAAATGTAAGACACACTGCGTACATGTAATTTACATGTGTTCTAAATTTTCATAACCAGTATCTACACGATTTTAGCTCTTTAAACGCTTTTAATACCTTTCCATTGTGTATATAAAATAAAATAAAATAAAAAACTTGTAGAAAAAAAGTAATAACATTTATAAAGAACTTAAGTACATGTTGTAATAAAACAATTATAATATTGTCCGCTGTATTTATATAGAAATACACACTACGTGAAACGTATATACGTATACTACGTTATAATTTATAATAAATGTATAGTATTATAATGCAGTGCAGTTATCTACTAGTAACATAATAACTAATAATGTTATACTTTCATTGAGTTGTGTGTTGTAAACACATATAATGTGTATTTAATAAAAGGAAAGGTGTAATGTTAATGCTGTATCATGAAGTAGTATAATACTGTTGTACGTAAGGTTAGTATCTTTCATAACGTACAATTTTTTATTTAGTTAATGTTAATGACTCCAAAAAAAATATTTAAAGGTTGTTATATTAAAAAGGCTTTACGTTTATATTCAAAGATGTACACTCTATAAATTAATATACACAGCTGTTAAAGTTGTACACCTTTCACAATAGTATATTACTATTAATAGTACGTATTCTAACAAACAATAACAACGTTGATAATTTTTATAATCATTACTGTTTTTATTATACACGTGTAGTATTGACTTATTTATAACTTAATATTATATACCCATTACATACTTACGTAATGCATAGTACCTTTCCGTAATAATACAATAATATAGGATATGTTAAAAACACCAAAAAACGCAGCACATACTTGTATATGACGTAACGATGTTATATTAAGTTAAATACCATAACGGGTAGTATGTGTTAAACAAAATCTGAAAAAGTATTATTATCACATCATGCATATTAAGGTTGTTAATTTATTTTTTGTTATGTTTAAGTAAATTCCCACATATATTATTACTTAGGAAAGGTATGGGTGTTAACTTTCTATTACCAGTGAAGCACAATGTTTTATAATTTTACAGAATGTAATGTACGCTTACTCCGTTTTCACGTAATGTATCATAGCAATATATGTATACAGGTAATATAATAAATGTATTTATACGTTTTTTTATGAATTGTATACATGTATAACTGTGTAAAGTACATAATTAGGAAAGGTTATATTAAACAAAACGTTATGTATAAACGTAAAAGCAAATTATAAACTGTGGGTATTAATACGTGGTGATACACCGTAGACACGTTATAACGTATCCACAACTTTAAATAGACAAAACGTAAAAAAATGTTTTTAATATATAAAAATGTGTAACAGATTCAGTAAGGTACAATATTAAACAGTTTTTTATGTTTCTGTGTTTTTGTTTAGTTGCATGCCTTACAGCACATTTAAATAGGAAAGGTAATATTATGTGTATAACGTAACATTATACTATAGGTCGTGGTAACCTAGTAACAATTTAATATAACTTTATAATGTAAATGTTGCTTAAGAGAAATACATTTAAACAAAAAAGTACATGTCCTACATTTATCCTCTATATATGTTCAACCTTTCCTAAGCGTAACTGTCAACAATGTATACTATACTAAACCCAAACCATACGAATGATATTATGAAAAATGTGTTTAGTAATTTTTTAGTAAGGGATACTCATAATAAAACTTTAAAAAGCATTATACGTTTTTTATAGTAGCGCATATAAATTTTTGAGTATACATTTTACACATGTAACATTACAAGTATAACCTTATCAAGTAAGTTTTATTATAATGTAAGGTCCTTAAAAAGTAAGCGTATAGTTACGTTACTTTTAATTTGTAGTTTTATACACGTTAAAACCTTTCCACAAGAAACGTAGTTACGTTTAATAATAAAACAACATTAAAAAAATGTATAAAAAAATAAGTATGATACTACGTATACGCTTCATTATTGTAGGTGTTTTAAATAATTATCTTTCCTACGTAGATAAATCATATAATAAACAACATAACAACAAAAATAGTATGTTGTACTTGTGTATGTATAAGTTTACATAACATGTTCCGTATAATACACGATATTAAAAGAGTATTAACATCTTTCATAATGTTGCTATATATACATGTAAATGCGCAATTGAATTATATCTGTGCGTAAGTTACCTTTCCTATATATGTTTATTACATGAATACGTAATCACCACACACAAATGTAATATATCAGTATCATTACTATATATGTATATTTATATAGTAAACATAATTAATATACGTAACAGCATATGTATAGGAGACAACATTACGTCAAGTACGTTTATGTTAATAATGATTATAACAACACTATGTATGTAAATTACATGACTTACAAAATGTTAATAGCGTAACGTTGGAAAGAGTAGTAAACACTGTATACGTACACTGGACTATATAGTTACTTATATTTTATTTTATAAAAAACTATATAAAAATACTATTTTATTTTTGTATGTTTACTAGTATAACATCGTACGCCGACATAGAAAGGTATTAATCGTATCCGTAAGGTATGCTATAATCATGTACATATTTTCTTTATTTGTTTACTTGTTATAATACTTACGTTAATATACCTTTCCTAGGAAATTCTTTGTAACCTATATTCTACACAATAATCACAAAAAAGAAAAACAGATCTATTACGTAATATATTTTTTTAAGTATAAACTTTAACATATCAAAATTTAATGTACATGCCTTGGGTAAAAGTACGTAACACCAACAATTATACCGATACAAGTATAGGGCACTAAAAAGTTATCTGTAAACGTTAGTACATAATGATATATACATAGTTTGTATTATCATTATTTTGTTGTGTTATACGTAATACGCGCAGTAAATTATCGGAAAGGTAATTACATGTGCTACATAATTTAAGTATGGTATATGTATTACATACGGAATAACAAATTAGATGTTATATGTAAAACTTCATAAAAAAAATAAGTATAATAATCGGTTACACTTAATTTTTTATTAAGTTATTTTATGTTGAATTACTTAACGCACGTAATCATATAATATTGGAAAGGTAACACATCATTGATAACATACATTGAAAAAAATAAAAATGTAATTGTATTAATACACTTATAATATCTTGAACGTCATTAAGCTTTTATAAAATTTTTTTAATTTATGCTACACACATAGTGTTAAATACTATTTTCCTTTGTGATTACTATTAACATAGTTAATACGTAAATTATTATTTTGTATAGGCTAAGAAACTTTCCTATGTATATGTTAAAACATATATGTCCTATCGGACACAAAACAAGATCAAGCTAAACTCCGGTGTAATTACATGTAACAAAATTTTTTATATAAAATTTTTTATTGCATGTACATATACTTTAAGATTACTATAAACCAAAAAGTAGACTCATATATTGTGCGCCACTTTTTTAATTAATGTAACATTATTGAAAACCTTTCTACGTATATGGAACATATATAAAAAATTAAAAAAAAAAAATTACACGTAACGTAATGTATAGTTTTTAAATATTACAGAAGAAAAATACTTGTAGAGAGTAAGTAAACGTAGATGCTTATGTATGCTGTACCTTTCCTAAAAAAATAAAGTATATTAGTACACAACAAAAACAAAAACAAGAACGTAATTAAAATGTTTATACGTTTGTAGGATGAAATTATTTTACATAGCTTAATCGTTGCACGTATAAGTTTAAACATCCTTAACGATAATAATTTTTATAAAAGTTATAAACAACGTTTTATAAAATTTTATAATAACATTACGATAAATTATATTTTATGTAATTCAACTTTTATAAGTACCAGGTGTAACTTATCGGCTGTAACATGTTGTTTTTATTGGTAACATATAAACAAATGTTTAAATAAGATACGGTAACATATTACACAACACGACTATACATGACTTATTTTTTATAAATGTTAATAATAATGTAATGATACAGCTGGTAAATCATACCATGTTATAATAATGCTTACAAAATTTTATAGAAATTATAAACAACGTTCTATAAAATGTTGTAACAACAACATAGCAGGTTATAATTTACCGTACATAACGACTTGTTTTTATAAGTATACATAAAATGTAATGTTACATAGCATAAATTGTAACTTCATTAAAATTTTATAATGCACAGGTATCAATTACCGGCTGTAACAATCTGTTTTTAATGCTAACCTACAAACAAGCGTTTAAGTGCGATAAATCAAACACAGTGTAAAAAATGACTCTTAGCGGCTTCTTTTTTATAAATTTTATTAACGACGTAATGATACAGCCGGTAAATCATAGTAGTTTATAATAACGTTTATAAAATTTTATAAAACACATAAAAAAATTTTATAAACGTTTAT
>DZBP01000018.1 GCA_022729915.1 Draconibacterium orientale
AACACTTCACAAAAACAAAACTTCAAATAAAAAGCATTTAGAAAAACTCAACGAACAAAAACATCAACGTATTTGTACTTAAAAAAAACACTAAAAAAAATTCATTTTACAAAAAATACTTCAAAATCGTATCTTTTCTTAATAAAAATATTACGAAATGATACTATTTTTTTGTTTTTTTTACCTACAAAATAAACATTTAAAAGACTGATATTTAAAATTATACCTTCCTATTCTATGCACGCTTAACATTAGAAATGTTTGCAAAATAAAAAATAAGTGTATATTGCAAACATATTTTTAATGAAATAGTAAATGTGTAAATTAATCAAAATTAAAATTACATGGAACAAAAACTAAGTGCGCATACTTTTCATATTCCGGTGATGGGAATTGGATTTACCGTTGATACTCCTGTGAAAGTAGCCAAATATGGCATTTCGTCGGTAATATCACTGGTTGACGACAAACTCATTGAGCGAATGAGAAAGGTATATAGCGAAAAATTAGAGATTCCTTTCCAAGCTATTTCCAGCAAAATCGACGATTACAGAGCTAAACGAATTACTTCGTACCTCAACTTGATAGATGAAGTAGTGAAGTCGAAATTTGAAGAGCTCAAAAAAACAGTTATGGAAAAAAGCACTGAGGTAGAAAAATACTTCGAGATGCTTCCTTCTTTGTCTGAATTGAAAGAAAAATTCGAACATTTTGTTGAAAATAACACCGTAAAGGAAGATGTTTTGGCTTGGTTGGACAAAAATTTACCTCTTGGCAGCATTGACGTAAACATTATGACAAAGCTCGATAGAGAGTATTTTAAAGATGGAGAAAAATTACCCGTAGAGTACAACGACGCTCACGCAGCCCTCAGAGGTTTTGCCGAAAGCAACTTGAGCTCTTCAATCGTTTTTTCTGCCGGAATGAATCCAAGACTTTACAGTTATATCGAAAGTTTCAGGGATTTTTATCCTGATGAAATAGGAATCCTAAAAAAACAAATCATTTTAAAAGTGAGCGATTACCGGTCGGCAATCATTCAGGGGAAGTTCTTGGCTAAAAAAGGACTTTGGGTGTCTGAATTTCGGATTGAATCGGGTTTGAATTGCGGCGGACACGCCTTTGCTACCAATGGTTTTCTACTAGGTCCAGTGCTCGAAGAGTTTAAGACCAATCGCGAGTCTTTGCAAAAAGAATTGTTTGAAATCTACTCAAAAGCCCTCGAAGTGAAGGGATATGTATCAACGAATATGCCCAAAATGAAAATAAGTGTTCAAGGTGGTGTAGGCACTGCTGAGGAGCATGAATTTCTACTCGATTACTATCGAGTGGATTCTGTTGGCTGGGGCACTCCTTTCTTGCTTGTGCCGGAAGTGGTAAATGTGGACAAGGATACGCTCAAATTGCTTTCGGAAGCTACCGAAAAGGATTTATATACTAGTAGAGTTTCGCCTTTGGGAGTTTTGTTTAACAATGTGCGTGGCAACACGATGGACATAAAAAAGATGCGTCTCATTGCCGAAGGTAATCCGGGAAGTGTTTGCCCTAATGGAAATGCCGCAGTGCACAAAGATGCTGCCGGAAAACCGATTTGTTCGGCTTCGCGTGTATATCAAAGAGGAGCTATTGAGCAGTTGAAAGCTAAGAATTTAGATTTTGAAACTTACAACAAAGAGTACGAAGCTATTACTATGCCAGCGTGTATTTGCAATTCGTTGGGTACTTCGGCTATGCTTGTAAATGGAATAGAGCCGCTGAAAGCTCAAGGTACAGAAGTAGCTGTTTGTCCGGGTCCGGCAATGGCATATTTTTCTGAGCCAACTACGCTCCAGCGCATGGCTTCGCACATTTACGGACGCGAAAACATTATAAAACACCCAAATCGCCCGAATATGTTTGTGAAAGAATTGCGTCTTTATGTAGATTACTTGAAGGAACAATTCAAAGAAGCAAGCTATCCGTTCGATAAAAAGCAAACGGCTTATTTTGAAGAATATCAAGCAAACATCAAAGAAGGAATTGAATATTACAAAGGTCTGGTAAGCGAATTTAAAGGCAAACTAGAAAGTGTGAAATCAAAATTTCTAGCTGATGTAGCTGCATTGGAAAAAGAACTCAAATCGATAAAAGCTCACAAAATGGAACTTGTTCCAGCATAGTGTTTGCTTTGTTTACTTAAAAAGAGGCTGTCTAAAAATGAACTTTGACAAAGTTTAAAACTTTGTCAAAGTTGACAATCAATAAATTACAATTTGCAAAAATTTATTTTATTGACTTTTTAGATAGTTTCTTTTTTATTTCAATCAATTGCTTTTGATTAGGCTCTGAGTAAGTTTGCGATTTTAGGTCGTAAATGAAATATTTGCTTGAAGTAAGCATATCATTTTCGGATAATTCTGCCTGTTTATTTTTGGCAACCAAATTCATATCGCTTTTCAAAATCAGGGATTCATCAGAAAGCCAGTCGTGCAAATTGAATGTGCTCGGATACGGATTCAGCATAGCAATAAGTTCTTTGTGCTGCTGATATATTAGTTTTTGCAAGTCGTAAATCTCTATCCACGGGTGTCATTCGCTTACAACATAAAGTGCTAAATAGTTGTTTTTGGGCGAAATACTTATTTGATACACATTGGTAAAAGCAGCCGTATCGCCTATGAGTTGAATGTTTGGTTGGTTTTTGTTGAGTAAATACACATTGCAATAGTGCAAAGGCATTTCTGTGTCGGTGTGCATTACAAATAGTAATAAACTTTCGGTTTCAATGCCATCTGTGGAATAGTTGATTGGTTTCAAAATGCAATTGTATTCGGCTAATTCGGTTAGTTTTTGTGAAAAAAGCGAAGTATTGAGCATCAAAACAAATGCAAAAACAACAAAAATAGGTTTCATTGTGGTTTAGGTTTTAAACGTTTTTAGTTATTGCGGAATCATTACTAACTGAATAATACTTTTATCAAAAAGATTTACATCGACAACTTTAAAAAGCTTATATTCAATAGCATCAGCAAAAAGTTTGATTCCTTCACCCAAAAAGATGGGTTTAATGGACAAAATAATTTCATCAATCAATCCAGCATTGAGCATCAACCGATTGATTTCGCCTCCGCCAATGAGCCAAATATCGTTTTTATTTTCTAATTTTAGTTTTTTTGTAAAAGCAACTGGGTTGTCCGAAATAAATTCTACCGGATTTGAATCTTCTTTTTGGTGGTTTCGGCTAAAAATATAATTCGTTTTGTCGGGATAAGGAAACGGAATGCCAAAGCCCAAAATCTCTTGATAGGTTTTGTAGCCCATCAAAGTAGTATCTATTGTGTTGCAAAAATCGAGATAACCATAAGCATTCAGGTCTATATCCGTGGCATTGGGGTCGGAAAGCCAATCGACACTACCCGATTTTGTGGCAATAAACCCGTCGAGCGATTGAGCGATGTATAATTTCAATTTTCGCATAAACTGCTTATTTTCTATTTTTTTCCAATGTTTACTTCTAAAACGAAAAAAGAAAATTGGTCGTTTATTTTTTCAATATTGTATTTCAAAAAGTTACTACTTTTCATTCGTATATCAATGATTCCTAGATTGGAGTCGGCTTTAGAAGTTGATGCATTCAGTTCTTTTACGTAAGCATTTTCGAGTTCGTCGAGAGTATATTTGTTTACTTTCTCGAGTTTCTGCAACAAATTGGTTTCCTTTTCTTTGTGTATATAATTTCCGGCAAGTAGTTTGTAATTTTCTTGAGTTTCGGAAACTAAAAAAATGCCGTATTTTTCATTCGCCAAATTTTCAGCATTTGAAGAGTGATAAATTACATTTTGAAGCATTTCAATCAAAATATTAAAAATCTTTTTGCGAAAAGGAAGTTTTTCTTCGATGCTAGCTTCTAGAAAATGGAGCAAAGCTTTCAATTTGTCTTGGTCGAGCACATTGTTCAACAGCAACGAAATATTGTCTTTTTTGAACGATTCGTGAGTTTGCTTTACTGAATTGAACGAAAAATCTACTTCTTCTTCCTCTTTTTCGGGAATAATTGAAGTAAAATAAAAATAGGAATGTTCTTGATTAATTTTGCTAAATGAATAATTAAGATTGTGCTTTGCTTTACGTTTTATGTTGATGAGTCCCAAACCGGCTCCGCCTTTGTTGTTGTATTTTCCGTTGGTTAGCACCGATTTATAAAACTCCGTCAATTCGTCTTTTTCGAGAGAATTGATTTTATTAATTTGATTTGTTAAATTTTCGGTTTCGGTATTTTTAATCAAATTACCAACGGTCAAGAAGTAATTTTTGTTTTTTTTCTGAACTACAACAATTGAATTGGTAAAATATTCGTCTTGTTCGGTTTGATATTTAGTAACATTTTGCAATATTTCTACCAAAATAAAATATACTTTTTTGAACGTTTGCGAACTCCGCTCCTTTTGGGTAAAATTTCTCTCAATCAAAATTAATAACGAATCGAGAATTTCTGGAAAAAGAGCACCTCTGTAAATATAAGTAAAATCCTCAGAGGGAGCTTGGTTAAGCATAATTGTACTTACCAGTAAATTTTGATTTGTGTTAGCCATTATTTTCTAAGAGAATTTGGTTTCAACGTCTATTTCTAAATTGAAAAAAGAAAACTTTGAGTTTATGTCTTTGAAATAAAACTTCAAATTGCTGTCGCTTTTTATGCGCATATCAATAATACCTAAGCCAGCTTTGTGGCTTAAATTGTCGTTAAAATCGAGTAATTTTGTATTGTAAAAATGGTCTAAATCGTCTTTGGTCATTGAGTTTACTTTTTCAATTTTAAAAGTAAGAGCTTCCACATTTTTGTTGTTTATATAATTTCCGGCATTTAAAATGTATTGGTTGTTGCTTTCTTTTAAATAAAAAATGCCGGGTTTTTCGGTTTTAGCGTCGTTCATGCTACTTGCATGATGTATAATATTTTGGAGCATTTCTACCATTAAATTAAATACACGTTTGCGCAAACTTCCCAGCTCAATCAATTGATTTTCGATAACCGAAATTAGCGAAAGTAAACTTTCTTGGCTAAATCCGCTGTTAAAAACTAACGCTATTTCTTCTTTGTTGAGCGCATTGTGTATTTTGATTACGTTGGTAAGTGAGTTTTCTAAATCATTCTCAATTAAGTCGGTAGTATCTTCAATGGCGGGCATAACGGTATGCAAGTAGAAGAAAGAATGCTCATCATCTATTCGTTCAAACCTAAAAGTAAGTCTGTTGCCCGATTTTCGGGTCATTTCTATCAAACCTAAACCGGCTCCTCCTTCTTCGGTAAATTTTCCATTTCTTAGAATTTGTCTGTAATAGTCTTTAAGTTCTTCCTTGTTGAGTTTATTCACAAGCTCTAAACGTTCAGCCACATACGGGATTTTGTCGTTTTCAATCAAATTGCCGGTAGAAATATAATATCGGTCGCCTTTTTTCTGAATAAAGAAAACTCCTGATTTTTGGTAAATATCGGGTTTCAACGCTTGGTAACGCGTAATATTTTGGAGACTTTCGACCATTAAAAAATAGACACGCCTGCGCAATTGGCTAGGCTGATTAATTTCATCAATATTACGCTCGGCAAGTTCGAGTATGGCTTCTGTAATGTTTTGCGTAAATAAACCTCTGTAAATGTAGTTTAAATCGCTAGAGCCCGTTTTCTCAAAAATGTCGAGTATGATTGAATTTACTGAATTATTTTTTATTATTTCCATATTGTTGCGAAAAGTCAATCAAAATAATGAATACCACTAACGTTGTGAATCATTATGCACAAAATATAATTTGCAATTTACAAATATTCTTTTAATTACACAAAATACTTTAATTATTTTTATTTTCTTTTTTAAGTTTCAGGGTATTTATTTGAAATTATTGGAAGTTTTACTTTGTTAAAATGTTCAATCAATACAAATTCATCTGTGTAGAAATACCAAAATTTACTATTTTATTTTTTTTAGAAAAACGCTGCACTTATTGTTTTGTATGTTTGTTTTTAGCCATTAACTACCATTTAGTTTTTACTCAACAGCCTATTTTTATTCTTTTATCAAAAAAAAGGTGAAAAGAAATAAAATCAAATTATTTGAATTGTAATCATTTGGCTTTTTTCTTTTCACGTTCATTGTTTATTTTGTAATAGTCATTTTATTCTCATCAATCTTTGGGTAAAGTGGTGATAACTATACTTTTTTGTGCTTTCCCGTCTTCGTTGTTGATGGTTTTGAAGCCTCGCAAATTCGACATAATCTCCGAAATATTGCTAAGTATTACCTTGTAGCCGTCCAAATTTTGGGTATTTAATTCGTCAAAAGGAGTTGTTTGCGCATTGAGCTGCAATATTTCTGTTCCAAAAGGCGGATAACATTCAAATTCTTGCTCAATTTTTATCAATTTACCTACATCTTCGGCATTTATTCTATAATTATCGAGCAATAGCACTTTATTTCCATCGGCTAAGTAATAAATAAATCTCACAAAACAGGCTTTATTAGCCTTCATGTAAAGCTTCATAGTATCGCCTTCTTCAAAAATTAGGTTGTTTTTTCCTTTGTTGGTCATAAAATTAATCACAATTCCTTCCGAAAGTTCGGTATTTGTTTCCAAACTATCTTGCAAACTGATTACATTCTTGATATTTAATGCTTTGTATGCAATATTATTGAGGTCTAAGTACGTTTTTTTTAAACTATTCTCGCTACTTCCTACTATCGAAGTTGTGAGTTTGTCTTCAGCCGAGCAAACAATGTCGAGCATTGGGTCATTTTCCCAGTAAGTGCCTGATATTTTGATTTTTGCAATTGAAGAGTTTGTGATTACATTGTAACCTAAACCGGCAAGTTTTAAGCTAAAAATTTTCTTAAAAAGCCTCGAAAATTCACTCGCTGCGTGTGTGTTAGCAAATGTAAAATTTTCAATTTCAATAGGTTGGGTCTTATCATTTAACTGAAAACTTAAACTTGTAGCCATAAAAAAAGCTACATCATTAATCGAATTGCTCTCACTTTTAATTAATTGAGCTGTTTGTTGTTCGTTTTCAGATTTTTTATCATTAATTGCGTTTGCCAATTTAGTGTAGTTTCCATCAAGAGCTGTAATAATAGCCAAATCTTTTTCGGCTTCTCTAAATAAAGGTAAATTGGCAAAATAACTTTTCAATACATTTTTTTTATCATTGTCTTCTTTGTATTTGTTGGCTTTGTGTAGGTTTGCATCTATCTCCAACAGTTTTATTTCAATTGATTTTGAATAGCTTTCGAGTACCGCATTTTTTTCAGCGTATGCAAAAGCATAATACATTTTTTGCCTTTTGTCGTGGTAAAACTCTTGGTTTAACCCAGCTATTTTTATTTCCGACACCGATACGTTTGACTTGTTTATCAGATTGTAAACTTCGGTATTTTCAATCACTACATCAAGCTTAGTTACTGTTTTTATTTCCACCTGAATACCTTCGGCAAGCTGCCCCTTTAACTCGTTGCTAATTCTATCGGTAGCTTCGTCTAATGTTTCGTTTGGATTTACCGCTTCACTAATAAAACTAACAAGGTAATTTGTTTTGGGATAATTGATGTTGCGTTGTTGGTAATTAATCCAATTCGGCTCATCTTTTAAGTGATTCTGCGAAAAGGATTCTTTTCCTATTGCTAAAATTAAAAAGCTAAAGAATATTATTTTTTTCATCGTTTTTTGACCATTAGATTGTTTTCTATAAAAAGTATGCACATTAAAACCTTTGTAAAACGCAAAACCCAACAAAATATTTTAAACTTTGTTGGGTTTTTGAACAGAAATAATTTGCATTTATTGTCTAAACTATTCTATTTGTCGCGATTACTTCCTTTTTTTGCAAGCTTTTGTTGAAGGGCTATCATATTGTTTTGCAATTCCTCTTCAGGAATATTTTGGGTAATATCGTTCGATATTTTCACAATTTTAACAATTTGCCCTTTTGCATCTTTTACTGGCATATAAGTATCGGAAATACAAATAATTCTATTTTTTTCGGAGATAAAATTAATTTCATTAACGGGTTTTCCCTCATTTAGTTTTGTCCAGAAATCTTTGTAAGCAGTTCGCTGTTCGTTGTTTTCAATTTCTACCAAATCTTTATGGTTAGTGCCAACTAAATCATCACGAGTTTTGCCAAGTTTTTTTAAATAAAAGTCGGTAATATTAATCAAAGTACCGTCATTGCTGTAAATTGCTAAACTTGCCGTTTTATTTAAAATGCGCAACAAACCTTCTACTTCTAATTTGTAATCAAGTAATTTTTCTTGTAAAATTGCAATAGTTTTACTGTCTTTTCTCGAAGCTTTGCTTTTTTCTAAAATTTTCTTAGCGTGCTGTTTGGTTCGCTCTTCGCTAAGTTTTTGCTTGCTAATATCGTTACCTATAAAAAGTACTTTTTTGATGCTTCCATCTTTTTCTTTGATAGGAGAGTATGAAATTAACAGCCAAATAGATTTTCCATTTTTTCCGGTTCGCTGAATTACATTTTCGTATGAATTTCCTTTCAAAACAGGTTCCCAAATCGTATCAAAATTAGTAAATTCAATTTTTTCGATAAAAAAACGCATCGATTCGCCTATTATATCTTCTACCTTAAAACCAAACACATCGGCAGCCGCTTGGTTGATGTTGATAATTCGGCTATCTCTGTCAAGTTCTGCTCTAAGTACCTTGCTGTCAATTGCATTTAATATTTCAGAAATCTCTTTTTCTTTGTTTGCCAAAATAATCTGTGTCTTTTCAAGCTTTTCTAAATTGTAGGTATTTAGCCTTTCTTGCTTGAACAGTTTTTCGGCTTTGCGTTCGGAATCAATCAAAAGTTGCTGAATTTCAAGTTCTTGTTTTTTGCTCGAAGTGATATCTATAGCTATATTCAGCACTTTGTAGGGTATTCCATCTTCGTCAAAAATAGGAGTGTAAGTTTCTGAAAGCCAATACTCATTGTTATCGATAATGATATTTTGAATCCGTTTTTGAGCTTTGCCTTCTTTTAGCTTTGCCCACAAATATGAATTATCTTCTATTCGGTTGAATATCTTGCTAATACCTTTTTCAGTTACTTCTTCGTGCGAAAGTTTGAAAAGTTCCAAAAATTCGTTATTTACCTTTACTATATTTGCGTTCATCTCCAATTCGCAAACCAAAAATGAAGTGTCGAGTGCTTTTAAAATCCCTTCCATTTCGGTTTGTTTGCGTTGGGCAATTTCTTGAGTATTTTGAAGAACTTCCAAATTTTGGCGCATTTCTTCTTCTTGCATTTTCATTTCGTACGACTTACTCTCAGATTCTTGCAACAACACTTTGGTCATTGTATTAATTTTTACCGTATTGAGCGTAGAAGCAAAATTTTCGGCAAATTTTTCTACAAATGCAATTACGTGCGGCTGAAATATCGAAAAACTTGCTAATTCGACAACACCAAGCACTTGTTCGTCGAGTTTTATTGGAACAATAAGAATATTTTTCGGATTTGCAGTGCCTAATCCCGATTCTATTTCCACATAATCGTCTGGCACATCGGTCATGTAAATGGTTTCTTTTTCGATGGCACAACTTCCAACCAAACCTTCTGAAAGCGCAATTTGTTTTTCCAAAAATTTCTTTCTGTTGTAGGCATACGAAGAAATAAGTTCGTAACGAGGTTCTTTAATTTCGTCGTTCAAAATAAAAATACCACCTTGATTTGCATTTATGTAGCGAACAAGTTTACTCAGCGTTAAATCGCAAAGTTTTTGCATACTTCCAACGTTTTGATGCACCAATTCATTAAATTCGGCAAGTCCGTCGGTAGCCCATTTTCTAAGTTCGTCTTCTTCTTTTCGTTTACGTTCCTCTTCTTTGGCATGTTTCAAGCTTTGTCGCATTGCCAAAAGCGAATTGCCCAAAGTATCTTCTTTGCTAAGTGGTGTAAATTCGCTATCGAAATTTCCTTTTCCTATCTCGTTTGAGAAAATAGCCGTATTACGTAAGCCCGAAATTAAAGTATTGAGCGACATAATTATATCACCTATTTCGTCGCGTTTTTCGTATTCAATCTTATTTACCAATTTTCCTCTAGCCATAGTAGAAATTATCTCTACTAATTTTTGGATAGAGTTAGTTATAGGGCTAATAATTAATGTAATACCAAAAAAGAACAAAATTACGGAAATGATAACACCTCCAATAATTCCATCTCTAATTTTATCTAATCCGCTGTAAAGTTCGTATTCAAAAACCGATGTAGCTACATAAATATCGAGCGGTTCAAAATAATTTAAGTAAGTCCATTTCCATTGACCTTCTTCTGTTTCAGGCCATTTGTAGCGGAATTTAATGTCGCCGTTTTCTTTAGCTGCTTTAAGTTTTCTAAAAAAAGAAGTTTCGTTCAAATCTTTGCCTTCAATTCCTGATTTATTAATTACCGAAAATCCATCGTGCGAAACTACATACGGATAGCCAGATTCAAAGTAGGTTTTGTTATAAAAAATAGGTTTTAACACATTGTAATCCAGTTGTTTTGCACCTATCGCTAACATTCCGGCAACTTGCCCGTCAATTAAAATGGGCGAAAACTCAGCAAAATACCAGTCGGTAATGAACATGGCACGTCCATCATAAGTTTCCTTTTTTTCGATGGTTTTTACAATGTTTGTGTTGTGTGGAATTATAGTTCCTACTGCCGAACGTCCGTTGTCGAACTTCAAAGTAGTAGAAATCAGTAAATACCCTTTTTCTGTTTTTTGGTAAATAGAAGCAACTTCAACTCCACTTTTTTGCAAAAATTTAACTAACTTGTCATTTTGTTGAATAATAGCACTATCTAAAATCCAATTCTTAACAGAGAGTACTTGGTTACCTTGAATTTTAAAATCGCTGGTACTTTCGGCTATTTTTATTCCTCCATTGAGAGTAAAAAATTTATCAGCCAAATGCATTGATGAATTGATACTATTCTTTTTGAGGTTGGTTTGTACTTCCAAAATATTTACCAAGTCTTCAATCAAAACGCTTAACTGTTTGTCGGCTTTATTAAAAATTTCTTTCTTTTGCGTAGTGTAAAGCCAATAGCCTAAACCGGTAAATACCACCATAAGCAAGGCTGAGATAAATAAATTTATCCGCACATTGAGCTTGAGTGTATTTAAAAATTTTTCTACAAAACTAAACATATATCGGCTTTCTCTTAACTAAATTTGTTTAAAAAAAAATGCTATAATTCCTGTTTTTTCAATTTACAATAATACAAAATTTATTGTATAAAATCGAATATTTTTTCAATAATTATTTTTAATAAAAGGATAAAAAAATTAAAAAGTTATTGTTTTTTTTTAGAAAAAGTTTTTACCTCTTGATTATCAATTATTATAATAAAATTATGTATTTTCACGAAGCGAACCAAAATTAATTGTATAGTTCATTTTGTTCTGTTCTTAAAAAATTTTTAAGAACAAAATGCTATTTCGATTGATATAGTAGTGCTACTTAAAATTTATTTTAATGTGAAGCTTACAAAAAACTTTGATAGTTTTTTTAACTAAACAAAAATAAAAAAAAACTTTTAATTTTAATAGCTAAGTAGCCTTTTTTTTTAAAATTTTAGAATCATGTAAAGAAAATATAACGGTTTACATAAACAAAAAACCTCAATTTATAAATAGAAGGTAAAACATAAATTTGGTAAAAAAAAATAATTCAAAAATAAGTAAATTTAAAACAGAATAAAATAAGATGATTGGATAATTACATAAAAATAATCAAGGATTTAAACCAATTATGACTTGGTGTAAGCAAAAACGGCTATGCTAATTTTTATGTCTTTAACTTTGCCAAGTGTGTGCGCTGCAGCTTCCAGAGTTGCACCAGTAGTAAGCACATCGTCTATTAGCAAAATATGCTTGCCTTCAAATTTTTTTTCGTCGGTTAATTTGAAAATTTCATTTACATTTTCCCAACGTTCGTATCTTTTCTTTTTAGTTTGAGTTTTAGTTTCGACAGAACGGTACAACGTATTGTTGTCCAATTTTTTATCAATAATTTCATTAATTCCTAAAGCAAGCATTTGGCTTTGGTTGTAGCCCCGCTGATGTTCTCTTTTTTTGTGTAAAGGAAGAGGAATTATATAATCTATGGACTCAAATTTTGGCTTTTGGTGTATTGATGTGCCTAAAAAATTTCCGAGCAAAATACCTATTTCCGGCTTCGATTTATACTTTAGACTATGCAAAAGTTTTTTAACAATTCCCGTTTTCATGTAAAAGCAATAGGCTGTGGCTGAATGCAAACGAACTCTACCCCAGAAAATTTGTTCAACAGGATTTTCTTCTTCGCCGTTATAGTTTGTTTTTGGAATATCGTAACGGCATTTTGTGCAAATTAGTTCTTCACCTTTTACAAGGCTCCCTCCGCATCCTTCGCATGACGAAGGATAAAAAAGTTCTAACAAAGACGTAAATAATTGCTTCATTTTTGTGCATTAATGTTTTACAAATTATCATCATTCATTTATTTTTAAATATTTACACACTTTTAATAATCTAAACGTTTAAGTTTTTTCTTTTGCTTTTCTTCCAAGTCTTTTCTTAAAAAATATAAAATCTGTAATTTTGTATAAATTTTTAGTTTAAAGCAGTTAAAATTTAAGTAGAAAATAGATTGTTCTAATAAAAATTCTTATTTTTGAGAAATAAATAGTATTGTATTTTTTACAAAATTATAAAATTTTTGTATATTTGAAAAACGCTGATTAAAAATTCCAAATCTTTTTTTTTAGGATTTTTTAAAATCTTTTCAGAAGCTCAATATAATAAAATAATGCGAAAATTTTAAAATCAATTATAAAATTAAATCATTCATTAACAATAAATAAATTAAAATTTATGAAATTATTACGATTATTTTTAGCCATTGCAGTTGTAATGTTTGTAGGCTGCAAAGATATTTCTGATAAACTTTCAGATAAAAAAGTAGAAAAAGTAGAAGCTGAAGATCCTGAGGTATATGCCGAAGATGAAAAGGAAATAGTGGAAGAAGAAGTGAAAACAACAGAAACTGAACCGATTGAAAAAAAGGAAGTTACTGCCGAAATTGATCAAAAAGAAAAAATAGCGCCGGGTAAGTTTTACATCATTGGTGGAAGTTTTAAAGAATACCAAAAAGCTGAGCAATTGTACAAACAACTGACAACCAAAGGCTACACAGAAACTCAAATTCTTGATCCTGTGAACAATTTCAGACGTGTGGTTATCAGCTCTTTCACAAACGAAGCTGAGGCACGTGCCGAATTAAAAAAACTTCGTGCTCAATACAACGACCAAACAATTTGGTTACTTTCAGTTAAGTAATATCACTTGTTTTTTTAGATTAAACTTTAAAAGAAACTGTTTATACTAGCAATTCTTAAAAGCTGAAAATCATATCTAAGTGAAAATTTATGCTTTCAGAATTTCAACAAAGTTTCTTTTAAAGTTCGTTTGGTTCGTTTGTAAGTTAATTATTATCAGTTGCTTAAATCTTTTTAATGTTAAAAAAACATCAAAAGAATGAGCTAATATTTTTAGAATAATTTTTAATTCCTAATTTTGCACAAAATAATTTTGTGGGAAAAAACAAAGAAAGAGCTCAAACTAAAATAACTCAACAAATAAATTATCATTATGTCAAAAAAGCAGTTAAAGCTAATTATCTTATTTTTAATTATTTTAGAAGCATTACTTACTGCTTTGGTTTATAACTTTTGGCAACAAAATTTTTTACCTATTTTAGGTTTAATTGCCCTATTTACTTTCATTTTAGCTTATGCTATTATTGAAAAAGATATTTTAAAGAAAAGCTTGAATGAAAAAGAAAACATAGACGACCTAAGCACTATTGACCCAGATGCTTCTGTAAATGAAGAAGTTTTAGATTGGGCAAAAGATAAGGAAAATGAAATAAAACAACTCAAAGACAACGAAAAATTCAGAAAAGAATTTATAGGAAACTTAGCTCACGAACTTAAAACTCCAATTTTCAATATACAAGGTTACATTCTTACTTTGCTTGATGGCGGTTGGAAAGATAAAAAAATTAGCCGAAAATATTTAGAACGTACCGAACGAAACATCAATCGATTGTTGAACTTAGTTACTGATATTGACACCATTTCTCAATTAGAATCGGGCAATCATAAAATGAATATGGCGCATTTCAACGTAGTAAACTTAATAAGCGAAATATTTGAAATGCAAGAAATTAACTGCAAAAAACAAAATATTTCACTCAAATATTTGGGCGATTTTAATACCGATGAATATTTTGTACATGCCAACGAAGAAAAAATATTTGAAGTATTGCTAAATTTACTCGAAAACTCAATCAAATACGGAATTGAAAATGGCATTACTCAAGTTAGAATTTACTTAGTTGACAAAAAAGTAAGCATTGAAGTTTCCGATAACGGAATTGGAATAGCCAAAGAAAACTTACAACGTATTTTTGAGCGTTTTTACAGAGTGGATAAAAGCCGCTCACGCGAAATGGGCGGCTCAGGTTTGGGCTTAGCTATTGTAAAGCACATTATCGAAGCGCACAAAGAAAAAATTTCGGTAAAAAGCAAAATTGGTGAAGGCACCATTTTTACGTTCACACTCGAAAAAGGAAAAAATACATTGTTGTAATTTTAATTTATTGTAAATCAAATAATTCTGTGGGTTTGTTGGCTGTATTTTCTAGTAATAATTTTGATTTTTTATACAAACTGAATGCTTCTCTAAAAGCATTTTTTCCGTCATTAATTAACTCTTCGGCTTTGTAAAATTCCAAAATTCCGGCAGCTTCTCTCGAAATTTCTACTACAATATCGGGCTTGTATTTGTCTAATATACAGTCGGATAGTTTATCTTGCATTAAATCAAATGAACGGTTCATAATATCGAAATATCCAAATTTTTGATTATCGGCAACTTGAACTGGTCTAATGCTTTGCCAGCGTTGTCGCAAAGGCTCAATTAATTTATCAAAACGTTCGAGCCTGCTTTTACTTATCGGAACTACTTTGCCAGAATATTTTTTTCGGGAATTCAAGTTTACTACCACTAATAAATCATTTCCAGTACGTTCTATATTGCTCAAAGGTATTGGATTAATTATGCCTCCATCAAGTAATTCTTTACCTTCAAATTCTAAAGGTAAAAATAAAGTAGGAACGGAAACTGAAGCTCTCATTGCTTGTAACAAATTGCCCGATTTAAAAACTACTTCTTGCTTATTAATCAAATCGGTAGCAGAAATTGCCAATGGAATGCGTAACTCTTCGATGCGAATATCGCCCAAAATTTTTTGCAACTCATTGAACAAACGGTCGCCTTTAAGCACTCCACTTTTTGAGATGGTAAAATCCATTAGTTTGAATACATCGAGTTTGTCGAGCGTTTTAATCCATTCTTTGTATTCATTAAGTTTTCCGGCAGCGTAAAAACCGCCAATTACTGAACCTATCGAGCTTCCTGAAATAGATGTTATTTTAAAATTACGTCGCTCAAGTTCTTCTATAACACCTATTTGAGCTAATCCTCTTGCTCCTCCGCTGGATAAAACTAATGCTATATTTTTCATTTTTTACAATACACTTATAATACAAAATTATTTAATATTCATTTTATTATTTTTCCCTAGTTTCAGAATAAATAATTTTGCCCAAATTTATTTATTTTAAAGACTACAATTTACGTTTAGCGAATAAAAAATTACAAATTGCTCAATTTCTATAGAAAACAAACTATTTTTATATAAAAACGTCTGAATAAATTGCTTTTTCCGGAAATTTTTGTCCAAACAATTTAAAATATTCATTTACTTTTGCAATTTTACTTTGACAAAATTGGCTAGTAACTCCATAAAATTTAAGTATTTGGTATATAAAACATACGATTAAATTTAGTTGTGTTCTTATAATTAAATAATTTGGCGAATTTGTATAGATTTTTCGTTGCTAAAATCAGACCAAATTTATTTTTTATTACTATTTTTTGCTTAATGTTTTTCGGTTTTGATTTTTAATTGTATTTTTGAAAAAAATTATTGAGCTGCAAAAATAATGATTTTATCATTAAATTTTGTTTTATTGCCATTCTAATTTTTTTTACATTGGCTTATATAAAAATAGTTAAAAACACACAATTAATATGCTTAAATGAGTATTTAAGTATAGAATTTGAACGTAATATTTTCGTTTTAATTCATTTTTTTGTGTAGCTCAAAAGCAAAATAGATTGATTAAAATGTTAAATTTTCTACCAAAATAAATTGAAATGGAGAATTTGAATATTGTAGGTCCTTATCTTGGCGACCCTTTTTTATATTCAGAATGGGAAAATAATAAATTGGAGTTTGTTGGGAAACTTGCAACTCATCATGAAATTGTTATAAAACAGTACTTTCAGCCTTTTGCTGATGGTGTTGAAGCTTTTTGCTCTCAAAATTTGCATTGTGAGCTACAACTGAACATTAAGCTAAGTTACTTCAATACTAGTGGAAGTAAACATTTACTTAGCTTCTTTAAATTTCTTGAAAATCAGAAAAATAGAAAAGGTGCAAAAATTTTTGTCAATTGGTATTATCTCGATGATGATGACGATATGCTCGACATGGTTGAAGAATATGAAGATTTAGCTGACCTCGAATTTAGACTTTTTCCAATTTCGGATATTAAATATTGGAGCAATCTCAATTTTTTTGGTGACTATATTTCTGAGGAAGAAAATTTTCATTTTTTGAAAGAAATACAATCAATTTACAAAAAAAGCCTCTATTCGAGCGAAGAACTAGAATTGGTGTATGCCAGAGTTGAATCCATTTTGAATCAATTTGACGCAAGTTTGAACTTTTTTAATGACTTCAAACGGTTGATTTTTATGCGAGTATGCCATTTGCTTGCGCACGAATACCAAACCGACGAACGAATTTTAATGATAGCCAGCAGCTATTTTCTAAAATATTAGATTTATTTCGATTCTTTTATTCTTTGTTTTTAGAATCGATAATTATGGTAACTGGACCATTGTTGATTAGCGAAACCTGCATATTTGCTCCAAATTCGCCACTTTTTATTTCACTGCGAAGCTCTAAACGCATTTCTACCAAAAAACGCTCGTAAAGTGGAATTGCTATTTCTGGTTTTGCTGCTTTGCTGTATGAAGGACGATTTCCTTTTTTTGTACTTGCATGCAAAGTAAATTGGCTAATAATTAAAAATTCGCCTCCAATTTCTTGTGCCGATAGATTCATTATCCCCTGTTCATC
The DNA here is from genome assembly GCA_022729915.1 of Draconibacterium orientale. Lineage (GTDB taxonomy): Bacteria > Bacteroidota > Bacteroidia > Bacteroidales > JAIFNL01 > JAIFNL01. The sequence goes on from DZBP01000018.1 coordinate 17,275, forward strand.
GTCAAAAACACGCAAGTTAATTATTTTCTTCACCAACCATTGAATATCTTCGTATGAATCAGACTCATGTATTCCAAGCAAAATAACTAAGCCTTTTTCAATACTTGCTTTTATTTTACCTTCTATACTTACTTGTGCTTGCAAGCTTCGTTGAATTACTGCTCTCATTTTTTTCTTTTTTATTTTCGGTTTGTACGATTAAAAAGCAAAGATAAATTTTTTTTGACAAAGAAATAAGACTTTAAATGAGAAAAATGATAATTTGTAATTTTTTTTTACTTTTGCTGTAAATTTTTGAAATCTCATTTTTGAAAAATGAAAACAATATTATGAATCATTACAAACCATTAGTGTCGGTAGTTGTACCCACTTACAATCAGGAGCGTTTTATAGCTGAAACAATGCAAAGTATTGTAAGCCAAACTTATACTAATTTAGAAATAATTATTTCTGACGATGGTTCTACCGACCAAACAGTGGAAATTATAAAATCATTTGCTCAGAAAGATAGCCGAATAAAACCTTTCTTTTCGAAAAAAAACAATGGTATTCCATTTAATTTCAATAGAGCATTCGATGCATGTAAAGGCGAATTGGTAGCTTTTTTTAGTGGCGACGACCTTATGCATGCTCACAAAATTGAACGACAAGTCGATTTTTTAGTCCGAAATATAGATGTTGATTTGGTTATGCACGAAGTTGAGATTTTTGACTCACTAACAGGCAATTTAATTTACACCCACCAAAATACTCCAGAAACAAAAATCCCGACTTCGCCATTGCAGTGGCTTTTTCCGACCAAATGGCTTTTTTATAAAAAATATTCATCCATTTTGCCCACCTCAATTCTGGCACGTAGTAAATATTACTTGCAAGCTCGATACGACCAACGATTCAAATATAAGCACGAATTGCTTTTTCATTTAGAAAATCACATGCTAAAGCCCCAAAGCAAGTGGGCGTTTTTGCCCGAAGTACTTGGCAAATACAGACAACACCCCGACAATTTTACAAACAACAAAGAACTGAGTAAATTACGCGAAGAAGAAAAATTTTTAATCCACGCGCTTGTTTTGCAAAAGTATCCTCAAATAGCAGCCTATTCGCAAAGTTTTATCCACTTTACTATGTTCGAAAATTTACTTTTTTATCAATATAAAGCAAAAAATAAACATTATTTGAAACAATTTTACATCGAAGCTGGCTTTTGGAAATTTATTTACCTTTATTTTTGTATGTTTTTAAAAAAAATAAATTTACTTTTTCCGTTTTTTAAGCTATTTCGAATTATTTTAAGAATAAAATAATTCGGCTTTTTGTTTCCTATCAAAAATATTTTTATATTTGTAAATATTTAGTTAATTTTACAAACGAAAAAATCATAAAATTTTAAAAGCACATTTACGCAGTAAACCAAGTTTAATTACATATTTTATTTTGCTAAGTGTTTAAAAAATATTTAATTGCAAAAGGTTTACTCCAAATAAATAGCACTAGTTATTATCTTTATGTTTGTATCGAAAAATCAACTACTTTACTAAAAAAACAATTTAATTTTTGGTAATGTATTAAAATAAGCTAAAAATGTATTGTTTTTAATTTTGTTTCCGTTGTTTTATCAATATTAAAGTAAAATTGAAAGAAAAGTAAGTACTCTAACAAAAGTTCTTCCGTTTTTTATTAACGTTAGTCGCTAATTAATTGCTAAGAAGTTTCGAATAAAATAGGTCATAGACCTAACTTATAAATATTTTAAAATTTAGGATACTTACAAATTACGCAGTCAAAAAAAAAAAATTCACACTTTTTATTTAACTTATGCCTGTATATTATTTTAAAGAAGCAAAAAATGACGTTCCGGAACTTCTCATTGATGAAGAAAAGCACTATATTCGTGTGTCTGGCTCTTCGTATCCCGAAGATATAATTGAAGTTTATGGCGATTTTTTACTCGATTTGTCAAATATTAAAATAGAACCCAACAGCGAACTTATTTGTGATTTTCGTTTTGATATATTGAGTTCCACCACCATGCGTATTTTGCATGAAATATTTACTCTTTTTGAAAATTATCTTGAAGCCGGAAAAGAAATTGTGGTAAATTGGTTTTACGACCCTGACGATGAGGATATGAAAGATATTGGATTAACTTTTGCTGAAATTTTGAATTTAAAAATAAATGTTATCAGCAAAGAAAGCCATCACTAAATCTTTTGGATACGTAAATTGTATAAATTTTCTTTTTCTTTAGCATTTTTTGATTGAAAAGCTGTGTTTTACTAATTTATTAATTTGGGAGTCCTTAATAAAAAATCTGCTAAAACTATGAAAACCAACATAGAAAATATTATTATTGTAAAAGAAGAAACTCGGCTAGAAAAACTAACTGCAAAATACAATTCAGTTCAGCAAGCCGCCTTTCACATTGAAAAACAACGCAGTGCATTTTTTGCAGTAAGTCCTTGGATGAAAAAAAAAGTAGCTTCGCCCATTAGCGCCAAAACAAAAGGTGATGGCAATTCTAAAGAACAAATGTATGAAGAAGTTCTTGATTTAGAGGCTGTTGAAAAAGAAAGTAAAAAAGAAGTCGAAAGTTACCAACGCGAACACGATACGTTTCAAAATTCACTCAATTCGCTTAAAAAAGAGCTGTCAAATGTGGTGAAAACCAAAGTGATAGATAAAAATTACATTTCTCGATTTATCTTTAGTCCCAACGATTTAGTACTTGTAATTGGGCGCGATGGTTTGGTGGCAAATACCGCAAAATATGTGCACAACATTCCAATTATTGGCGTAAATCCCGATACTTCGCGTTACGATGGTGTATTGCTGCCATACAATACCGACAATTTTATGAATGCAGTGGACAATGTTTTGAGAAATCTCTACAATTTTAAGCTCGTTTCTATGGCAGAAGCAAAATCAAACGATGGTCAACGTTTGTTGGCGTTCAACGATTTTTTTATTGGCGCAAGTAGTCATATATCAGCACGTTACACAATAACTTTTGGCAATATTTCTGAATTTCACTCATCGAGCGGCATTATTGTTTCAACTCCGGCAGGTTCTACCGGTTGGTTGAGCTCCATTATAAATATGGCAAATGGTATTCAATCGAGCTTTGGAATACAAATGCAGCATCAGCCTGTGAAACAGCAATTTATGAATTGGGACGAAGAGAAATTGGTTTTTATAGTTCGCGAACCTTTTGCCAGCAAACATTCCTTTGCCAGTTTGGTAGCTGGAAAATTTTCTGGCAATGAATTTTTACAAATAGAATCGCAAATGCCCGAAAATGGATTGATTTTTTCTGATGGAATAGAATCGGATTACATCACTTTTAATTCTGGAACAATTGCAACAATAGGTGTTGCAAAAGAAAAAGCCAAGTTAGTTATTTGATAAACAAATTAAAAATCGCACGATTTTATTTCTAACTCATCGGGCTGAGTAAGCACAAAATCGCCCCAATCCAGATTTATTTGGTCTAAAATGTTCATTAATTCGTCGGCTTCGTTAGTAGTTACGAGTTTAGCTCTTGTTTCTTTAAAATGAGGCAAAGCCTTAAAGTAAGTAGCTAAATGTCGGCGCATTTCGTAAATTCCACGTCGGTCGCCTTTGTATTCGAGGGAGCGTTTGAGGTGAATTTTTGCCATTTCAACACGTTCGGGAATTGGCATGGGAGGTAATTGTTCGCCGGTTTCGAGAAAATGCCGTATTTCTTTAAAAATCCAAGGTCGTCCGTAAGTAGCTCTTCCTATCATAATTGCATCAACTCCTGTTTCGTCGAAGCGTTTTTTTGCAGTAATTCCATCAATTACATCGCCGTTGCCAATGATAGGAATTTTCATGCGAGGATTGTTTTTTACCGCACCTATCAAAGTCCAGTCAGCAAGTCCTTTGTAAAGTTGCGCGCGAGTGCGCCCGTGAATTGTAAGTGCATGGATACCTATATCTTGCAATTGTTCGGCAAGTTCTACAATTATTTTACTGTCGTCGTCCCAACCAAGTCGTGTTTTTACAGTAACAGGTAATTTAACTGCTTTAACTATTTCCTCAGTCATTTTGAGCAATTTCGGAATGTCTCTAAGCATACCGGAACCAGCTCCGCGAGTCGCAATTTTTTTAACCGGACAACCATAATTTATGTCAATCACATCGGGTTTGTATTGTTCAGCAATTCGAGCCGATTCAACCATTGCATCAATATTGTGCCCGTAAAGTTGAATGCCCATTGGTCGTTCGTAATCATGTATAGTCAACTTTTGAAACGACTTAGGAATATTCCGAATCAAAGCCTCCGAAGCTATAAATTCGGTGTACATCATATCGGCTCCATACATTTTGCACATGTAACGAAACGAAACGTCAGTAACGTCTTCCATTGGGGCTAAAAACAATGCTTTATCGGGTAGTTGTATGTTTCCTATTTTCACAATAATCTTTTCTATATATTTTTTTAAGTTTGCAAAAGTAGTATTTTTTTTTGAGAAGCTGAAAAAGAAAATTTGATGTACTTTGCTGAGGTTAATTTGTAATTAATTGGGTTCGTAAAATTAAATTACTAACTTAAAAAAAAAGAATTCGTTAATTTCTCAATTTGAAATGAAAAATTAACGAATTTATTTTTTTTTTGATTTGTTTTAAAAAAGCTCAATCCTATTGAAATTCTAATAAAATTGCACCTTTTTCAACAACTTGTTTGATAGAACATTTTACGGTTTTAATTACTCCATCGCGAGGCGATTTTAGAGTATTTTCCATTTTCATGGCTTCGAGTACAATTAATGGGTCGCCTTTTTTTATGTTATCGCCTTCTTTTACAATTACGTTGAGAACCAAACCTGGCATTGGTGCTTTTATTTCGCCTTCTAACGTATCGAAAGCAGCATCAAAGCCCATTTCGTGAAGTAAAATATCGGTTTCGTCTTGTACTTTTACAGAATATTGTTCGCCATTTATCAAAATCGAAAATTCTTTTTTCTTCATGTCCGAATTTGTAACTTCAATATTGTACGACTGATTGTCTTTGATTAAATGATAAATGCCAAATTGTGGCGATACAATGTCCAATAAAAAATCGTTGTTGTTGATTTTTCCTTTGTTTGTATTATCGTTTTCAAATTCTATTTTATATTCTTTTTCGTCAACTGTAACTGTAAACATATTCAAATTGAGTTAGTTAAGGTTTTTATAGATTTCTAAGCAAACTTGATTGATTTTATCGAACCGAGACGGTTTATTTATCTCAATATTAATCAATTAAATGGAATTATGCTAATTATTGACAACAAACAATTGCTTGCAATAAAACACGGCACAAGATAAAAATAGATATTCAATTTCGCAAATATATGAATAAATTAATCCGTTTGCCAGCGGTAAGTTTCATTTTCTAAAGCTGCCAAATCTAAAACTCTATCCACAACAGTTGCTGCCAAATCGTTGATTGTTTGTGGTTTGCTATAAAATGAAGGCACCGCAGGGCAGATAATTCCTCCGGCTTGTGTAATCATTTTCATGTTGTTGATGTGTATGATGCTCAAAGGAGTTTCGCGGGTAACGAGTATCAATTTTCGGCGTTCTTTTAGTACCACATCGGCGGCACGTGTTATCAAATCATTTGAAATTCCCGAAGCAATGCGCGCAAGTGTGCCCATAGAGCAAGGACAAACAATCATGGTGTCGAATTGTGCCGAGCCTGAAGCAAATGGAGCATTAAAATCAGTTGGTTCATAAATAGTTACATCGCTAAATTTTGGAAATGCTTCGTCTAATTCAAAAGACCAAACGTGCTTTGCATTCGTTGAAAAAACCAATGCAAGTGAATCGTCTTTTGATAGTTTTTGCTTTAATTTTTCGATAAGTAACTTGGCATAAATTGCGCCACTTGCTCCGGTTACAGCTACTACAATTTTTCTGTTTTGCATGAGTTGAGTTAAACGTTTTTTTATTTTGCTCAAGAAATGATACTCGTGTTCAAAATTCTTTTTACCGGAAAAACGGAAGCTAAAAAGCCAATTAAAAATACAATAACAAAAACCAAAATGAAGTCCCAAAATTGCATTTCTACCGGATAAGCAGTTATCATTGAGCTGTTTATAGGAAAAGTTATAATGCTAAAATGGATTTGAGCCAAAAGTAATGCCACACCAAGAACAAAACCTATAACCGCACCAATTGACGAAATTAGCCAACCCGAATACATGAAAATTTTGCTTACAAACGGTTTGCTGGCACCCAAACTTTTCAAGGTTTCAATGTCTTCGCGTTTTTCAATGATAAGCATGGTTATTGAACCGATGATATTGAAGGAAGCGATGATAAGTATAAAACTGAGTATTAAGAAAATAGCAATTTTTTCGGAATTCATAATTTGATTCAGAAATTGTTGCTGTTCGTAACGATTTTTCACATTGAATTTTGAACCTACTATTTGTTTTATTTGAAGTTGAACCTCTGCTTTTTCGCTTTCCGTAAGGTTTTTGTTGAGTTTGATTTCAATAAAACTAATTCTATTGCCATAATCGAGCAGTTCGCGAGCAAATTGAATAGGAGTTATTACATATTTGGTGTCAAATTCTTGATTCACAGAAAAAATTCCCGATGGCATGATGCGCTTTCGTACAAAATCTTTGTCGGGGTTCATCGAAATTTTAGTTCCAATTTTGGGTGCCCAAATAATTATCGGCTCTTCGTTAATAAGGCTTAACGATAAGTAATAAGCTGCACCATAGCCAATTACAGCATAATTTAGGTCGCCTTTGTGTAAAGTAAATTCACCTTCGGTTAAGGCTGTGTCTAAACCTGAAATATTTTTATAGCTTTCTTCTACGCCTTTAATTTTCCCAATATGTTGTTTATCAGAATATTGAAGCAAAACATTTTCTTCAATTACTTCGGAATAATAACTTACTTGTTTTAAATTTTTGATTTTTACAAAACGCTCATCTGTCTCAAAACTTTTGCCTTTAGCCGGCATAATTTTAATATCAGGTGCAAAATAGTCGAACATTGATTTTACCATGCCATCGAAACCATTAAATACCGAAAGAATTACGATAAGTGCCATAGTAACGGTAGCAACTCCTATTACCGAAATAACAGAAATGATATTAATTACGTTTCGTTTTTTTTTCGAAAGTAAGTACCTTTTGGCTATAAAAAGTTCGACATTCATTTAATTTTGAGCTGGTTGAGTGCTTATTTTTTCAATAAATCGTCTATTTTGTCAATATAATCGAGGCTCGAATCGATGTAAAAGCGCAAATCGGGTACTTTTCGTAATTGCGATTTTACTTTTTGCGAAAGCTCGTGTCGTATTTCTTTAGTAGCCGTTTGTACAGATTTTAGAACGGTTTCTTTTTCTGAAGATGGAAAAATACTTAGGTAAATATTTGCAATGCTCAAATCGGGAGTTATGCGTACTTCCATTACCGAAATCATTTTGCCGGGCGCATAAATTTGCGAATCTCGTCTAAAAATCTCGCTCAAATCTTTGGCTAATAAACTATTAACTTTTTGCTGACGCGTTGTATCCATTCTATTTGTAGTTATATATTTTAAAATTGAGTTGTTCTTTGATATTAAAATTATATATTGTACAAAGATAGAAACTAAATGTTGAATATGAAAATTTTCATTTTTGAAAAAAAATACTGGAAATAATTAATGTGCAATTTTATTTGGACTAATTATTTGAATTGACGAAAAATTTAATTTGGGATTAGAGAAAATTCAAACAAATAATAGTTTGTTCAACTTCGGTAAAGCGAAACAAACTATTATTACAATTTAACAAAAAGCGTTAATATATTGATTTAGTGTTAATTATCCAGAATATTTGAATAAAAACTTCAACACTTAGTAGTAAAAATAGCTAATTTCTTTTCACATTGTAAAACTCTGACGATTTGCTCCATTTTGGAAAAAACGGAAGAGTTACTTAGTTCGTATCTTACTTCAAAAAGCAATTTGGCGTCTTGTTCTACACCTTTTAAATCCCACCAAGTTTCGTATTGGTCGGTGGTTTTGTGGTAATTATTGGCAAGCCATTCCGTTTCCTTTTGTTGCATCCATGCTTTTCCTTTGAAATTTTTTTTATCGTTGCTTACAAGTCCTGGGTCATTAACTAAAACGACAACTGTTTTGCCTTTTACATTTACATCTTTGTAATCATTCCAATTGTATTCGGGAGCTACAATTCCATAACCAACAAACACCAATCCATTCTTTTTCAATCCTATAGAATCTACCAATTGACGTGAAACTCCCACAAAGTCTGTTAAATAATTGAGTGTCATTGTATTTTTCTCATTTGTAAAAGTCATCTCTTTGTTAACTATTATTAGTAACTTCTACCAAAGGCACTTCCTGAAAATAACTACCTTTATTAGCTGGTTTTAAGCCTATTTGTTGAAATACAGAAGCAATATATGCAATTGTTGTCTTCGCCTTTTGTAAAAGGCTTTCTTCCCATAAAATCGTAGCTACCAATTATTTTTACATAATTAGTAATTTATTCGGCATTAATAGAATTATACACCTCATCAAAATTATTTGTATTACATCAATTTAAAAGAAATATATAAAGTAAAGCTAAAGGATAAAATATTTTATTTTTCATATTAAAAAAGTTAGTAAAAATAATTATTATTAAATTTGATTTGAGAAATTTCGTTTAAGAACTTATTTGTAAATGAGCCCAAAAAATTGAACTAAATTCTTCTTTTCGAGCTTTAGAGTTCTCGTTTTTGTTAAAAATCAATTCAATACTATTCTCCAAATCGTCATAAAAAACAAGCCATGGCGAAAGTATTTTATCGGAAATAACAATAGCCCAATTGTTTATTTTATCGTTATCGTTCAGATTTACAGAGCATTCAATTTCTATTTTGTACGATTTATCAAATTTATAATATTTTTCGACAGATGCTAATTTCCATAAATTGCCTAGCTGTAAAAGTATGTATTCCGATAATTTTAGAGCCTCATCTTCAGAGTCTTGCTTTTCTGTAATAAATGTAAAATATGCTATTTTCCCGTAATTTTTCATTTTCGATTATTTTGGGGTCAAAATTTGTTTTTTTTACTGATTTTAACCATTAAAAAATACTTTTTCGCCGTTTGATTTCAATTATTTTGATGGGTTTTACCAAATATTGTGCAGTATCTTCCATCTGCTGAATTTTTCGTACAATATCCATTCCGTTGACAACTCGCCCAAAAGCAGCAAAACCTTGCAAATCGGGATTTCGTTTACCATTATAATCGAGTTCACGTTGCTTTCCGATGCAAATAAAAAACTCGGAGCTTGCAGTTCCAGGTTCAAGGCGTGCCATTGAAACAGTGCCATCTAAATGTCTAATGCCTGTTTTTTGAGTAGATTCGTGCTCTATTACTGGCAAACTATCTATGTTGGTCAAAAATTCCAAACCACCTTGAATCACTTCTATTTTGATTGCACTATTGGGCTGGTTGTCTTTTTTTACCACTCTATAAAACTGGCTACCATTGTATTTGCCTTCATCTACGTATTTCAAAAAATTTGTTACCGTAATAGGAGCTTGCCGTTCGTAAAGTTCTATTTGAATATCACCTACATCAGTTTTTATAGTTACTCTTGGATTTTGAGTGCAACTAATTGCAAATAAAGCCAGTAATATAAAAATTAATTTTTTCATCGTTCTTGTTTTTTATTCTGTTACTTTTTAAATTTTTAAAAACTGAAATAAAATCTTTAAAATCACACAAAAGGTCAATTTTTATTATTAAGATTTTTAAATTAGTCGCCCATAAAAAAGAAATCTTCAAAAGTACATTCGTCTGGTGGATAAGTTAATATGTCTTTTAAATTTACCCAACCGGTAAGCCCATAATCGGTTTTCACTAAAATCCAGCCATTTTCCTCAACCAAAATTTCAACTTTATACTCTTTTGGCAGCACAGCTAACTTTGACGATTTATTTTTACCCGAATAAAGTACTACAATGTCTCTTGTAATTGTTTTTAAACCTACATAATAAGCCGTTTGTGGAACTTCTACCAATTTATTGTTTTCCAATTTGTATTTAAAGCGTTTGGTATAAAGTTCGTTCATTCGTCCACTTTTGTAAATCAGACCATTACCAGGAATAATAAGCTCTTCGCCACTAAAATTGGCAATTTCGGTCAAACTGCCGTTTTCATTAATCAACGAAATAAAATAGCCTGGGTCGTCGCTTGGTCCTGTAGAAAATTGAATTAAATACAAGTTGTCTGATTTTGAATCGAGTTTTGTTTTAATCACATCAAAAACTTCAAGACCTTCTGTTTCAGTTTGTTTATTAATCAGTTCGCTATTCTGAGGGTTGTATTTCACACCTAAGCAAACCTGCAAATTATCAAAAGCTTGACCATAGCTAATGTAGTAAAAAAATGTAGCTACAAATAAAAATATAATTTTTTCCATCTTCAAAAAAAGTTTAGGTTTTAAATTCATTGAAATTTAAAAGCTGCAAATTACAATTTTTTTTTAATTTAAACCATTTCTATACTCTTAAATTTTGAGTATTTTATTATTCTATTTTTCCAAGCTTTTTTACAATCGTTAAATTTAATATACAAAATCGCATTTTTAACATTTCAAATGCTTATGTTTCAAAAAAAACGCTTTACATTTGTACGACATATTACTAAAAACATATTTACTCAAAAAAATAATAAATAATATGAAAAAACTAATACTTCCTATGCTTCTTCTATTTTCGATTTGCGCTTTTAGTCAAAAAATAGAAGTAAAAAAAACAACACAAATAAGTGCTGAAAAAAATGGCAAACTTGCTTGGGTTCAATTTGTTCCACAAACTGATTACCTTTTAGTTTCTACTCCCAATTTTGAAGGATTGTATTTGCTCGATACTAAAAGCAAAGCAAAAATACAAGTTTGTGCAGATGCAGGTGCCGGCTACAATCCGCTGATTTCTAACGATGGAAAACGAATTGTTTATAAAAGTGATTCGTTTAAAAACAATCTAAAATATTCAAAATTAATTGAATACAACAGAGACAAAAAAAGTACAAACGTACTTGTTGATGAAACTAGAGCCTTGTCAGTTCCCAATTTTATAGGCTCTGAATTGGTTTATTTTGAACAATCGAGCTTAAAAAAATTGCCATACGAGCAAAATACAGCCAAAGCTTGCAATTTGTGTGTAAAAACTGAAAACTTAAAGCCATACCTTATTCAATCTGGAAGTGCTGACGTTTACCAACCTTCTGGCGATGGCAACTACATTTGGGTTTCACTTTCGCCCGATGAAAAGAAAATGGTGTACAATTTTAATGGTTTAGCTACGTTTGTTTCTGATTTAGAAGGAAATATAATTGCAGAGCTTGGGCATTTTCATGCTCCAAAATGGCTCAACAACGAGGTGTTGATTGGTATGAACGACAAAGACAATGGCAGCACAATTGTTTCATCTGATATTGTTGCTTATTCTCTTAAATCAAAGAAAATTAAAAACTTAACAAACAGCGAAAACCAAATAGAAATGTATCCTGCTGTTTCGCCCGACGAAAGCCAAATAGCTTACGAAACAGAAAAAGGCGAAGTGTTTGTAATGAAAGTAGAAGTGAAATAAAACATTGGTTTTCAATTATTTTAGAAATTATTACATTGGATAAAATTTTAATACAGTCATTTGAGTTGGTTGAACAACTTAAGTAAAAGATAAAAAACGATACAAATGAAAAAAATAATAATACTTTCAATATTTCTTGTAGCTGCATTGATTTCAAATGCACAAAAACAAGATTTTACAGGAATCCGTATTTTTGTAAATCCGGGACACGGTGGCTTAGATGGCGACGACAGACACATGATAGAAACCGATTTTTGGGAATCGGAAGGAAATTTAACCAAAGGTTTGTACTTGCGTACCTTGTTGCAAAACAAAAATGCAACTGTATTTATGTCGCGCACGACCAACACCACAGCCGACGATTTGCCACTTTCAACCATCAGCACAATGGCAAACGATGCAAACGTGGATTTCTTTTTGTCAATTCACAGCAACGGATTTGATGGCAGAAGTAATCGTGCGCTTGTGCTTTACAGAGGTTATGACGACCAACCTGTTTATCCCGAATCTAAAACTTTCTCTAACTTATTGTTTCCTAAACTTATAGAAAAAGGTGATTATTGGACAAGCACTAGCACTTGGGTAAAAGGCGATTGGAGCTTTTATCCCAATTGGGGCACTCAAGGTTTGGGCGTTTTGCGTGGACTTACCATGCCGGGAGCATTGTCAGAGGGTTCGTACCACGATTACATAGCCGAAGGTTGGCGTTTGAAAAACTTTGACCATTTACTTAGCGAATCATGGGTTTTTTTACGAACATTTGCTGCTTTTTTTGGCGTGAATCCTGAAACCGATGGCATGATTTCAGGTGTTGTTCGCAATCCGCTAAAAACACCAACTTACTATTTTGATGCTTCTACCACCGACAAAGATATTCCACTCAATGGTGGATTGGTTACTTTAACTCCCGGAAACAAAACCTACCGAATTGATAACAAAAACAACGGTTATTTCCAATTTGATAGCGTACCTACCGGAAACTATAAGATTACTATAAGCGAAATTCCAAACTTTTATCAAAAAGAAATAGATGTAGTAGTAGAATCAAATAAGAATAAGTACATAAATGCTCTTGTTCAACAAGATACCACTATTGTGCCCAAACTAGTTTCAGTTACGCCCGACAATTTGGACAGTCTGATTCTAAATCCGCAATTTGTTTTCAAATTTGATTTGAATATGGATACAAAAAAAGTGGCAGCAGCATTTTCGATTACTCCTTCGGTAGAAGCAGATTTTATTTGGAGCGAAAAGAATACTATTTTGACCATAAAACCCAAAACTACGCTTACTCCCAAAACAAATTACCAAGTAACTCTAACCACAGCAGCTACTTCGCAATGGGGAGTTTCGATACCTGACGGATTTAACAAAACTTATACTACTTACAATCATACAGAGTTGATTTTAAATGCAAACTATCCTACCAATAATCAAGCTGAGGTTTCACCATACTTGCAAGTTCGTTTGCAATTCAATGCTCCGCTAAAACCCGAAAGTGTTGATGCAAACATAGAAATTGTAAATTCTGAAAATA
>DZBP01000135.1 GCA_022729915.1 Draconibacterium orientale
GAACAATAGAACAACTCATTACAAAATACAATAGCATGAAATTTATAGTAGTAGGATTAGGAAATTTTGGTGCAGCATTAGCAATTAGCCTAACTGACATGGGACATGAAGTGATAGGCGTGGACAAACGATTACAAAAGGTCGATTTTTTGAAAGACAAAATAACCTTTACCGTAAGCCTTGATGCTACCGATGTGATTGCTGCCGGTTCACTTCCCATAAAAGAAGTAGATGTAGTAATAGTAGCCATAGGCGAGGAAGAAGGAGCGTCCATTTTAGCTACTGCCGTAATGAAACAGCATCGAGCCAAACGTATCATTAGCCGAGCCATCACTCCCGTAGAGCACATGGTGTTGGAAGCTATGGGAATAGATGAAATAGTTCACCCCGAAGAAGATGCTGCTCGTAAACTTGCTAAAAAATTGAACATCAAAGGAATAATAGAAGCCTTTGAGCTTGCCGGAAGCTACAATATTGTTGAAGTAAAAGTACCCAACGAATTTGTAGGCAAAAAATTAGAAGAACTAAAATTGAGCAATAAATACAACCTTTTAGTTCTTACAATTATCAAAACTAAAAAAATAAATACGGTGCTAAATATGCAGCGTTCGGTTCAGGAAATAAACGGAATAGCAACTGCCGGAACAAAACTTTGCCAAGGCGACATTCTTGTTATTTTTGGTGATATCAACAACATAAAACGCATGATGCAAAAATATGGATTGTAACAAAAATAACACAGTCAGTCTTTAACCGCTACTTGAAAAATAAGTAGTAAGCCAAATTAAATTGTCTATTTTACTTTGTTAAGTGCTTAGAATCTATTTGATTACAATAAGGCTCACTCAAATTAAAATAGCACTGATGCTTATTTTTCGATGTTAGCTCATAAAAAATAAGAATATTTTTATTATAAATCGTTAAGCTAAGAGTTAATCTAAAGAAACAATCCTCAAAACAGCATTTTAATTAACTCTTTAAAAATTAAATAAAAAAAACTGGCATATCTTATTGCACTAGTATTTTTATGCACAATTGCAATTGTCAATTCTCAACTCTTTACATCAATACATAATTATTAGATAAAAAAAATACGTGAAAAAAGTAAAAAAGAAAAATTTAAAATACTAAATTTCCATTTTTTGATATTGCACTTTTATTATTTAACATTTTTTTAAAATAATTAATAAATTTTTTTTTCAAAAAAAATAAAGTGTAAACAGCTGTAATTTAGTTTTTTATATAAAGTTATTGACAATTAAACAAACAAAATCAAAAAATAAAGTAAACATGCTATTGTTTTAAAAAAATATTGTTATAGCTTTGCACTCCGAAAAAATGACTTTAAAATAGTAAATTAATATTTTTATAATTTAACTTCATGCCAACAATACAGCAGTTAGTAAGAAAAGGACGCCAAGAGCTGGAGGATAAAAGCAAATCTCCTGCGATGGAATCATGTCCACAACGAAGAGGCGTGTGCGTAAGAGTTTACACTACAACACCAAAGAAACCAAACTCAGCTATGCGTAAAGTAGCCAGAGTTCGTTTGACTAATGGAAAAGAAGTAAACGCATATATACCCGGTGAAGGGCATAATTTACAAGAGCACTCCGTAGTATTAATAAGAGGTGGTAGAGTGAAAGACCTTCCGGGAGTTCGCTACCATATTATTAGAGGTGCGCTCGATACAGCCGGCGTTGACGGACGTACTCAAAGACGTTCTAAATATGGTACTAAAAGACCAAAAGCAGGAAAACAACAACAACCAGTAGCAGTTAAAAAGAAAAAATGAGAAGATCAAAACCTAAAAAAAGGATAATCTTGCCAGACCCAAAATTTAACGACATAACCGTTACACGTTTCATCAATAACATGATGTACGATGGCAAGAAAAGTACTACGTACAAAATTTTCTACGATGCTTTAGACCTTGTAAAAGAGCGTTCGGCTAAAAAAATCGAAAAAAGCCCACTCGAAATCTGGAAAAAAGCCCTCGAAAACATTACTCCTCATGTAGAAGTAAAAAGTAGAAGAATTGGTGGAGCTACATTCCAAGTTCCAATGGAAGTACGCCCAGAACGAAAAATTTCCATCAGTATGAAAAACCTTATTCTTTTCTCAAGAAAAAGAACAGGCAAATCTATGAGCGACAAATTAGCTTCCGAAATTCTTGCTGCATACAACGAAGAAGGCGGAGCTTATAAGAAAAAAGAAGATACACATAAAATGGCTGAAGCAAACAAAGCTTTCGCTCATTTTAGATTTTAATAGCTAGACGACAAAGTAGAGTAAAAAAATAGAATGGCAAGAGACTTAAAATATACAAGAAATATAGGTATAATGGCTCACATTGATGCCGGTAAAACGACCGTTAGTGAACGTATTTTGTTTTACACAGGTATCACTCACAAAATTGGCGAAGTGCACGATGGAGCAGCTACTATGGACTGGATGGTACAAGAGCAAGAAAGAGGTATCACTATCACTTCTGCTGCAACTACCACTTTCTGGAACTACAATGATAAAGAATACAAAGTAAATATCATTGATACTCCCGGACACGTTGACTTTACCGTAGAAGTTGAACGCTCTTTGCGTATCCTCGACGGTGCAGTTGCATTGTTTTGCGCAGTTGGAGGTGTAGAGCCTCAGTCTGAGACTGTATGGAGACAAGCCACTAAATACAAAGTGCCTCGTATTGCATTTATCAACAAAATGGATAGAACAGGTGCTGACTTCTTTGGCGTAGTTAGCCAAATTCAAGAACGCCTTGGTGCTAATGCTATTCCTTTGCAAATTCCTATCGGCTCAGAAGCCGACTTTAAAGGAGTGGTGGACTTAATCGAAAACAAAGCTATTGTTTGGATTGACGACGCTCAAAAAGGAGTTAGATACGAATACGTTCCAATTCCTGCAGACCTTGAAGAAACTGTATATGAATGGCGCGAAAAATTAATTGAAAGCGTTGCTGAACAAAACGAAGAATTAATGGAAAAATTCTTTGAAGATAGCGATTCTATTTCTGTAGAAGAAATTAAAGATGCCATCAGAAAAGCAACCATTGCTCAAACTATCGTACCTGTTCTTTGCGGTTCTGCTTTCAAAAACAAAGGCGTTCAACGATTACTCGATGCAGTGGCCGCTTTCTTACCTTCACCTATCGATATTGATGTTATTGAAGGTACTGATCCTGACGATGAATCAATAATTATTACCCGTAAACCATTAGAAAACCAACCTCTTGCTGCTTTAGCTTTCAAAATTGCTACCGACCCTTTCGTTGGAAGACTAGCTTTTATTAGAGTATATTCAGGCGTTTTAACCGGAGGTATGCAACTTTTCAATGCTCGAAATGGCAAAACTACTCGTATCTCTAAGATATACCAAATGCATGCAAACAAGCAAAATGCAATTGATGAAGTAGGAGCAGGCGATATTGCTGCAGTTGTTGGATTTAAAGATATTAAAACAGGCGATACATTGTGCGATGAAAAACATCCAATTCTTTTAGAATCAATGACTTTCCCCGAACCTGTAATTGGAATTGCCATCGAACCAAAAACTCAAAAAGACGTTGATAGACTTGGTTTAGCTCTTAACAAACTTTCCGAAGAAGATCCTACATTCTCTGTTCACACAGACGAAGACACCGGACAAACCATCATCAGAGGAATGGGTGAACTTCACCTTGAAATCATTGTTGACCGTTTGAACCGTGAGTTTAAAGTAGAATGCAACCAAGGAAGACCTCAAGTAACTTACAAAGAAGCTATTACTGGAACAGTAAACCACGAAGAAGTTTTCAAAAAACAATCGGGTGGTAGAGGTAAATACGCTAAAATCAATGTGATTATTTCCCCAGCTGATACTGGAAAAGAAGGCTTGCAATTCGAAAATGCTGTAAAAGGTGGTAATATTCCTAAAGAATTTATCCCTTCGGTTGAAAAAGGTTTCAAAGCAGCCATGAAAAATGGACCTTTAGCTGGTTACGAAATTGACTCATTGAAAGTAACACTTACCGATGGAGCATTTCACGCAGTGGACTCTGACCAACTTTCGTTCGAATTAGCTGCTAAAATGGCTTACAAAGCTGCTGCCGCTAAAGCAAATCCTGTATTATTAGAACCTATCATGAAAATGGAGATTGTAACTCCTGAAGACTACATGGGTGATGTAATTGGTGATTTGAACAAACGAAGAGGTCAAGTAGAAGGAATGGAATCTAAAGCCGGTGCACGTGTTATTAAAGCCAAAGTTCCTCTATCAGAAACTTTTGGATATGTAACCGTATTAAGAACCCTTTCGCAAGGTAGAGCTACCTCTAGCATGGAGTTTTTACATTACGCACAGCTTCCTGCTAACTTAGCCAAAGAAGTTATCGATAATATTAAAGGTAAATAAAAATAAAATAATATTCCGGCTCTTTGTTTAGAGTCCGGAATTTATAGTTTAACTAAATTCACTATTTAAAGTTTTATTAAATGAGTCAAAAGATAAGAATAAAACTTAAATCTTACGACCATAACTTGGTAGATAATTCAGCCGAGAAGATTGTTAAGACTGTGAAAGCAGCCGGTGCAGCAGTAAGCGGTCCAATTCCTTTGCCTACACACAAAAGAATTTTTACCGTTTTGCGTTCAACTTTTGTTAACAAAAAATCACGCGAGCAATTTGAGCTTTCGTCATACAAAAGATTGATTGACATATACAGTACTACGCCAAAAACAATCGACGCTCTAATGAAATTAGAATTGCCAAGCGGTGTTGAAGTAGAGATTAAAGTTTGATAAGTAAACGTTGTGTTGCGAATGATTGTTCGTAACCGCCAACAAAAATTAACAGAAAATGCCAGGACTAATAGGAAAAAAAATCGGAATGACTTCTGTTTTCGACGAAAACGGAAAAAATGTTCCATGTACTGTTATTGAAGTAGGACCTTGCGTAGTAACTCAAATAAAGTCTAAAGAAAAAGAAGGCTACAATGCCGTTCAATTAGCTTTTGACGACAAAAACGAGAAACATACTACAAAACCAGAGCTAGGACACTTCAAAAAAGCAAGTACAACACCCAAAAGAAAAGTAATAGAGTTCTTAGGAGAAGAAAAAAACTGGAAATTAGGTGATGTTATTGATGTAAGTTATTTCAATGACAACCAATGGATAGATGTTATCGGAACATCTAAAGGTAAAGGATTTCAAGGCGTTGTAAAACGTCACGGTTTTGGTGGTGTAAATGATGCCACACACGGACAGCACAACAGATTGCGTGCGCCCGGTTCACTTGGTGCATCGTCTCACCCATCGAGAGTTTTCAAGGGAATGAGAATGGCTGGTAGAACCGGCAACGAACGTGTTAAAGTTCTCAATCTTCGTGTAATGAAAATTATTTCGGACAAAAATTTATTGGTACTAAAAGGATCAGTACCCGGTGCAAAAGGTTCATATTTAATTATTGAGAAGTAATGGAATTAAATGTTTTAAACATACAAGGAAAAGAAACCGGAAGAAAAATCAATCTTGCAGAAACTATTTTCGGTATAGAACCAAATGACCATGCTATTTATTTAGATGTAAAACAGTATTTGGCTAATCAGCGTCAAGGTACACACAAATCAAAAGAACGCGCTGAAATAAACAGAAGTACTAAAAAGCTAAAACGTCAAAAAGGTACCGGTACTGCAAGGATGGGTAGCGCTAAATCTCCAGTTCAGCGCGGTGGAGGACGTGTATTTGGTCCACGCCCTAGAGACTACAGCTTTAAGCTAAATAAAAAACTGAAAAGCTTAGCTCGCTTATCTGCTCTTTCATACAAAATAAAAGAGAACACAATATTTGTTGTGGAAGATTTTAGTTTTGATAAACCAAAAACAAAAGATTTATTAGGAATTTCTTCTAATTTAAATTTATTAAATAAAAAATCGCTTTTTGTTTTATCAGACCAAAATAAAAACATATATTTGTCATCGCGTAATTTGAAAGACGTGAACGTAATAACAGCCTCAGATTTAAATACATACAGTATTTTATATGCTAAAAATTTAGTATTCTTTGAGAGCGCGGTTAAAGTTTTAGAAGAAAGATATAACCAAAAACAGTAATTTTGACATGGATATTTTAATAAAACCCATCGTAACAGAAAAAATGACTAAATTAGGTGAAAAACTTAATCGCTATGGATTTATTGTAAATGACGATGCAAACAAACTTCAAATAGCTTCGGCTGTTGAAGAAATGTACGGAGTTACAGTTGAATCTGTTAATACAGTTCGTTACGCAGGTAAAAGTAAATCGAGATTTACTAAAGCTGGAGTTATTTCTGGAAAAACAAAGGCATTTAAAAAAGCTATTATAACAGTAGCTAAGGGAGAGACAATTGATTTTTATAGCAATATTTAAGAAAAATGGCTGTACGAAAAATTAAACCGACAACACCCGGTCAAAGACATAAAATAGCGAGTACTTTTGCGGAAATAACCACAAATGTACCTGAAAAGTCCTTAACCACCGGTAAATCAAAAACAGGTGGAAGAAACTACACAGGTAGAATGACTATGCGTCAAATTGGTGGTGGACACAAAAGGAAATACAGAGTAATTGACTTCAAAAGAGACAAAGAGGGAATTCCTGCTGTTGTGAAAACAATAGAATATGACCCTAACAGAACTGCTCGTATTGCATTATTATTTTATGCCGATGGTGAAAAAAGATATATCATCGCGCCCAACGGACTTCAAGTAGGGCAAACTGTAATTTCAGGAAAAGGTGTTGCACCAGAAGTAGGAAACTCGTTGTATTTATCAGATGTACCACTTGGTAGTGTAGTTCACAATATCGAACTCAAACCAGAAAAAGGCGCAGTAATGGCAAGAAGTGCCGGAACTTACGCTCAACTTACATCAAGAGAAGGTAAATACGCAATTTTAAAGTTGCCTTCAGGCGAAACTCGTATGGTGCTAGTTACATGCAAAGCAACCATGGGAGTAGTTTCTAACGCCGAACACAACCTTGAAAAATCAGGAAAAGCCGGT
Source organism: Draconibacterium orientale (assembly GCA_022729915.1). Classification (GTDB taxonomy): domain Bacteria; phylum Bacteroidota; class Bacteroidia; order Bacteroidales; family JAIFNL01; genus JAIFNL01. Next base: position 7,032 of record DZBP01000135.1, read on the forward strand.
AGAGTACGTTGGCAAGGAAAACGTCCTCACGTTAGAGGTGTTGCCATGAACCCTGTAGATCACCCAATGGGTGGTGGTGAAGGAAAATCATCAGGCGGACACCCACGTTCACGCAAAGGTTTATTAGCTAAAGGTTACAAAACTCGCAGACCTAATAAATATTCTAGCAGATACATCATTGAAAATAGAAAAAAATAACCTGATAAAATAAAGGAAAATGAGTAGATCGTTGAAAAAAGGCCCTTTTATTAATTATAAGCTAGAGAAAAAAGTTCTTGCTATGAATGACTCAGGCAAGAAATCTGTAATTAAAACATGGGCAAGAGCTTCCGTAATATCTCCTGACTTTGTTGGGCATACCATAGCTGTTCACAACGGAAATAAATTTATTCCGGTGTATGTAACAGAAAACATGGTAGGGCATAAATTTGGAGAATTCGCTCCAACTCGCACGTTTAGAGGCCATGGCGGAAAGAAAAATAAATAATAACCGTTAATTAGATTTAAACAAAATGGGTTCAAAAAAAAGACTAAGAGCGGAGCAAGCCAGTGAAGAAAGAAAAAATAAATATTTTGCTGTTTTAAGAAATTGCCCCACATCACCCAGAAAAATGAGATTAGTTGCAGACCAAATTAGAGGAGTTGATGTAAATAGTGCACTTGATATATTGAAATTTAGTTCAAAGGAAGCATCAAACAGACTTGAAAAATTATTAAAGTCAGCAATTGCTAACTGGGAAACTAAAAACGACGGAACAAGAATGGAAAATGCAAGTTTGTTTGTAAAAGAAATTTTTGTTGACTCTGCACGTGTTCTGAAAAGACTCAGACCTGCACCCCAAGGGAGAGCGCATAGAATAAGAAAAAGATCTAACCATGTTACTCTTATCTTAGGAAGTGCCCTTAACTCAGTTGGAGAAGATAAAGAAGATACACAAGACATTCAAACCAAGTAATAATGGGACAAAAAACTAATCCAATCAGTAACAGACTAGGAATCATCAGAGGATGGGATTCAAATTGGTACGGCGGAAACAAATATGCCGACAAATTAGTTGAAGATACTAAAATTAGAGAATATCTCAATACTCGTTTAGCTAAAGCAAGTATCTCTAGAATTATTATCGAAAGAACTTTAAAATTAATTACTGTTACTGTTCACACTGCCAGACCAGGTATCATTATTGGTAAAGGCGGTCAAGAAGTTGACAAATTAAAAGAAGAACTTAAAACAATTACAGAAAAAGATGTTCAAATCAACATCTTTGAAGTTAAGAGACCTGAGCTTGACGCCGTAATTGTGGCAAACAATATTGCTCGCCAAGTTGAAGGCAAAATTGCCTACAAAAGAGCAATCAGAACTGCTATTGCTTCTACCATAAGAATGGGCGCAGAAGGTATGAAAGTACTTATCTCTGGTCGTTTGAATGGCGCTGAAATGGCTCGTTCTGAGATGTTTAAAGAAGGGCGTACTCCGTTACATACGCTTAGAGCTGATATTGATTATTCTGTTGCCGAAGCACTTACAAAAGTTGGACTTA
>DZBP01000136.1 GCA_022729915.1 Draconibacterium orientale
GAATTTCAATACTTTAGTACGCCAAAAGTCGATTGTAATGTTTTCAGCTTCTTGCTCTAAAATTTTTCCGGTTTCGTTGTCAATCACACCTACTTCATCTTTGGTAAGAATAACCTTTTTTGTGGTATCGGAAAGCAAACAAAACTCGACAATTCCCTCATTTACAGAAACAACCGTAGTTTTCAATGAGTCGTAAGCTTTTACATTAAACTCAGTACCCACTACTTTGATAAGAGCATGTTTTGTTTGTATAACAAACTGTTTTTCAGAATCTTTGGTTACTTTAAAATACGCTTCGCCAGATAGTTTTACGCTTCGTTTATTTTGTACAAATTCTTGGGGATATTCTAGTTTGCTATTTTTATTTAAACTAACTTTTGAGTTGTCATTTAATTGAATTTCAAGCACTTTATCATTAGCAATCGCCATCTGAATTTCAGAATTTTGAAATTTGTAATTGTAAAGAACGGCAATTAAAATACCTAAAATTAAAATAGCGGCAATGCGTAAAACATTTTTTTGAGAAAAAATAACTTTGAACTTCGATTGCTTTTGGTTTTTAGTTATTTTTTCTTTAAATTTTTCCCAAGATTTATCAGTATCAATATTTTGAGCAATATTATTTCGGTTAGAATTTGACCAAAGAAAAAGCAAACTGTCAAAACTAGCTTTGTTTTGAACAGAATGATTGCGCCAAGTATCAACTACTTGGTTTTCAAATGTATTACATTCGCCTGCAAAATATTTCGCAAGCAAATCGTAATTCGGAATATTTGTTTTTTCTTCAGCCATTTTGTTGTTTACAAAGTAATTAAGCACTTTATAAAATAAAATATACAATTAAATTTGGTTCTACGTACAAGATTAAATGTTTATAGTTATGACAATTTCAATTTCGTTTACCCCTATTCAATACAAAATATTTTTTAAATTTTTACGTTACATTTTTTAAGATGAAAAAAAATCGCCAAAAAAAATTAAAATAAAAGGTAAAAATTCAATTAATTCGTCACGTAAAAATTTTAACGCTTTTCCCATTTGATTTTCGACTGTTTTAATCGAAATATTCAACTTTTCGGCAATATCTTTGTATTTTAAACCTTCATAACGACTCATTTTGAAAACTTTTTGCCTTTCAGAAGGCAATTTTTCAACAGCTGCATCAATTTTATCAGCCAATTCTTGCTCCGTAATTGTGTCATTTTCAGAAGCACTGTCTTCTTTTAACAAATAAGCATTGTGCTCTTTGTACTTAAATTCTACTTTTTTATGCTTAATAAAATTCAAACATAAATTGCGAGTTGAACTAAATAAATAAGCTCTTAATGAGCTAGTTATGTTAATACTCTCACGCTTAGTCCAAAGGTCATAAAATAAATTCTGAACAATTTCTTCGGCATCTTCTTGTTCTTCAACAAAACGTAAAGCAAACAAAACCAACTCTTTATAATGTGTTTTGTAAACACCTTCAAAGATAAGTTGGTCGCCCTGAGATAATTGCTGTATGATTTGTTGCTCGTTGTTCAAAATTAAACTATTTTATAGAAGCAAAAATACACTAAATATTAAAAAAAACGAAAAAAAAACTGCTCTAAAAAAATTAGAGCAGTTTCTATAAATTTTATAAAAAAGTTTTAAGGTAAATTGATTCCTGAAATTTTCAAAACTGGCTTTTGATTACCAAGCTTATCTTTTCTGAATTTAGCAGTCAAAACCCGTGTTTCGCCACCAAGCAAACTTACATAATTATCGCTCCAAAAAACGGGTAAAATCGATTCGCCAGAATCACTTCCAACTATCAGTAATTCAAGCATAAAAGCTACTTTAGAGCTTTCATTTTTCAATTTTACAGTGGCTTCGATAAAATCTCCTTTTTCGATAAACTCGTGGGTTTCTGAAACTTTTGCTTTTTCTAATGTGCGTAACGCTTTCAAATCGGCAAACGATTTATTGGGCGTTCCTACCCAAGTAGTTTCCTGATAATCAAATACATCTGCTTTAGTTGAAAGCCAATACATTTTGTTAGTTAATTCTTTAGAATTTTTGTCGTAAAGTTTAATGTTAACAAAGTAAGTAGTGGTTAGTTTTTCCAATTTTGGAATATCTAATACTTTTTTAGAAGAATTAGGTTCTGCATTGACTGTTAATTTATTTGAAAACAATACATTAGAATTAATATCTAAAACGTTTACTTCAAGTCTTAAATCCGAAATAGCATCAAAAAATTCGCTTGTGATGTAAATAGCTCCATCTTTGTAATTATAAATAGCGTTGAGCGGTTTGCAAGCTTCTTTTGTACCATAGAAAGCACCGTTAGGCATTAAATACCAGTCATATAGCTGCCAATACATTTCAGGCCAAGCCGAATTGAGCATCCATTGAATCACACCAGTAGAGTTAAATTTGTTCGCGGCAAATGCTTCAAACATTGGTCTTATAGCCTCATAATTAGAAACTTGCGACATTTGAGCAAAATCCTCAACTGAAGTTGATTTTCCATAACGAGCATCAAATGCGGTAAGATAGTGGTTAAGTGTCTGAAATTCATTGCGCCCACAATGGTATTGCCATATTTCGCCATTCAAATCGAACAAATCTTTTTGCGGAATCATTTTCCTAATGCTCTCAATAGGTGGAACTTGCGGTCCGGGTCCGGTTTCGGTATTAAAACCATAAGCGCCTCCGGCAGTTGTGTCTTCGTACCAATAGTTTGGAGTAACGTAAACATAAGGTCCCAACATTTTAACACCTGTTTTTCCGCTTACTTCGCTGGTATTGAACAGAGTAGAACCATAATCCCACCATTTGCAACTTGCCAAAGTAGGTCGAGAACCATCTAATTGATTAAGACCCTCTTGCAACATTTTTTCGAGTTTTGGCAAAGGCAATTTGTCGCTTCCGAAAACCCATAAAAATACGCTTGGGTGATTGCGCAACCAGCGTACTTGGTCGAGATAACCTTCGGTTTGCACTTTCATGTCGTGCTCGGAAGTGATTGACATAAAGTTAGTTTCAGGTCTTCCGCAATACGATTGCCATTCCCACTGACAACTCCAACCAATCATAATAAGCAAACCACGCTCATCAGCAGCATCATATATTTTTTGATTACTTCCCCAAAAACCTTCGAGTCTAATCGTATTGAGGTTCATGTGTTTCACATAATCCATTTGAGCTTCTACTTTTTCATCGGTATCTGATAATAAAATATCATCTACCCAGCCCGCTCCTTTTATCAATATTTTTTGCCCGTTTATTTTCCAACCTTTGTGTCCATTTTCGTTTACATATTGCTCAATTTCACGAATTCCAAATCGAACATTTTTTGCATCGCTCACATAATCGTCGCACGAAACGGCAATTTCCAAGTTGTACAAATTGGGTTCGCCCAAACCATTAATCCACCAAAGTTTTGGATTTTCAATCGTTAATTGTGAAAATTCGTTTGAAGATAATTCAATTTTTTTAGTTTCGAGTGGTTTTAATTTTTCCTTTTTAGAAAAAGTAATTTCTCCAATTTTACCATCAATTGTAAATTCTTTTTCGGTATTTTCAAAATTAGTAACTTGTGTTTCGATGCTAATATGTGCCGACTTCAATGTTTTTGTGTCCACATCGGTTTTGACAAATACCTCATCGAGTTGTAATGCGCCAGTTTTGAGCAATTTAACTCCGCGCCACAAGCCCATATTGTTATCAGGAGGAGTTGGATTCCAATCGACAAAGCCAATGGTTAAATCGTTGAAAAGTGGTGGAATAATTTCAACAGCCAAAACATTTTTCCCAGAAATTAAATTTTCATTTACTTGATAACGAAACATTTTGTAAGGACTTTCTGTATTTTCGGCTTTCGCAATTTGCTTTCCGTTGAGCCAAATGTTTGCTCTGTAATTTAAACCTTCAAAAAGCAAAGTGTAATGATTTACATCTTGTTTAGTTAGTTCAAATTCAGTACGATACCACCAATTTTTACGAAACTGTGTTGTGTCTATATTTTCCAAGTTTTTACCAAAAAATATATCTTTATAAATTCCATTTTCGACCAAATTGGCTAAAATAGTTCCGGGTACTTTTGCGGGAATCCACGTTTGAGAGTCAAAATCGGGAAACGAAATTTTTTCGCCTCCTACATTAATTTTTTCAGAGGTTTGGATTTTCCAATTTTGAGAAAGTTCAATTATCTCAAATTGCTTATTATCAGATTTTTTGACATTGTTGCAAGCTGCTAAGCTTAAAGTAAATAATAAGACGGAAAGAAGTATGATGTTCGTAATCTTCTGTTTCATTTTTCTTGTTTTTTTTGAAAGGAAATGTTCTTTAATTTTTCCTAATATACTTATAATAACCAATATATACAATTATTCCGCTTACGACTCCTCCTAAATTAGAGAGTAAATCCATTGGGTTGAAGGTACGATAAGTCAAAAATAGTTGTATTAATTCTGTAAAAATAGAAAAAATAAATAAAACTACCGAAATCTTTACGAAAAAGGAAAATGAAATTTTAACTTTCCAACAAAAATCGAAGAGTATAATTAACAAGAAATAGCTTAAATACGCAAGAAAATGAATCAAATAATCGAGTTTTAACTCAGAAATAAAATGAACTTTTTGATTATTTAGTTTACCAAAAGAAGGAATTATTGCAGCAATGAGTAATAAAATACTGTAAAAGCAGAATAAAATGAATGCCCATTTTATTTTCATAGAGTCTTTTTCAACATAAAATTTAATATATTGAAGAATTTAAGTAAAACTACTTTAATGTTCAATGTATTCATATTTAGGCTTTTGAAAAAATTAAGTAAACTAACAATTAAAACTCACGACATTCTATTTATTTAAAATTATATTGATATTCTGGATTTTGTTTCATGGTATCGAAACTATTAGGGTAATTTGTAACAAACCAAGTTAAAAACTTTGTAGGATTAATTTTATCTTCTAAAAGTTTTTCAGCATTTTGTTCAAAATCATATGTAGTTTTCAATCTGGTAATGATTTCTTCAGCCTTTTCTTTTACTCCATGTTGGTCGGTAAAATGAAATAATAAGCCTGCTTGTTGTTCTTTTTTCAAATAACCCATTAAAGGAATAGAGTTTATGTATAAAGTTGGTATTCCTAAAATAGCTGTTTCTGAAGCAGTTGTAGCACCTTCGCCAACATACAAAGAGGAAAAAGCAATTGCATCATGAAATTCTTCAGGGGCGATTTTAATTCTATATTTTTGAAGCTTTTGGGGTAATTCAGATTCTGAAGTAATAAAAACTTTGTAGTGTTTACTAATACTTTCGACGATGTTAATTTTTGCAGAATCGCTAAAACCTGTTTGACCAAAATCATGGCTTGCACCCCAAGAAACAAATCGTACAATTGCATATTTCTCGCCTTTTTGAACACCAAGTTTTGAAAGAATGAAATCATTTTTTTGAAAATAATCGGAATGCAGATAAAATAACTCGGTAAAACTGTTGAATTTAATTTGCTTTTTGCCCATGTTTTTATAAAAACAATCTGGAGTTAAAATTACATCGGCAAAAGGTTTGTACATGATGTGTTCTAAAGAAGCATGCTCCGTGTCGTCAATTATAATATTAGGTTTTCGCAATAAAAAAGCAACGTGTCCCATATAAGAAGAACTGAAACTTATAAAAATATCAGGTTTAAATTTCAAGGCATTTTTAAGAATAATAAAATCGGCATAAAGTATGTACAGTAGCTTTCCTATAAAACTAGTTTTGCCTTTGCCTCTAGAAACATAAGGAATGGCATAAAATTTTAAAAGCTCAAAGGTAACTTCCTTATTACGAGAGATAAAAAGGAAATCATTTCCTTGCATTTTCATTATTTTATAAAAATTTTTAAAGTAATGAACATGTGCAGGATGACCAATATCAATTAATATTCTCATAATTTTTCAATAAACAGGTTATTTAATTCATTTTGCGATGGGTAATTAATTAAAACTGCTTTGCGAGCACCATGATATACAAAGAGGCTTCCGGCAGCAACAGCCGAAGCATGAGAATTTGTAATAGCATTGAAAAAATCGGACATGCTGCCTGCTCCGCCCATAGCTACAACCGGAATAGTAACATTCATGGCAATCTCTTTGATTAATTCTAAGTCGTAACCCAGCATCAATCCATCATTATCAATTGAATTGACTATGATTTCGCCTGCTCCATTTTGTTCCATCAGCTTAGCAAAATCGACAGGTTCAAGTCCCGAAGGCTTAGTTCCTGCCAAAGAATAAACTTGCTTTTTGCCGAATAACTTTTTTTTAACATCAATAGAAACAACAATAGTAGAACTACCAAAATTATTAGCCGCTTGTTTTATAAAATCAGGATTTTCGACTGCATGAGTGTTAATAATTACTTTTTCAGCTCCAGCATTTATAATCTTCTGAATATCATCTACTGAGCTAATTCCACCTCCTACAGCAAATGGCATATTAGCTTCATCGCCTAATTTTCGGACAAAATCTAAGGAAATAACTCTTTTTTCTTGACTAGCTAAAATATCGAGGAAAATAAGTTCGTCTGCTTTAAAGTCATTGAATAATCTAACGGCATTGATGGGATCGCCAATGTAAGTGTATTTCTTAAAATTCACCGATTTGACCAATCCTAAATTTTTAAGTAATAAAACCGGTATTACTCGTGGTCTAAACATTTTTATATCTGAATAAAGTTTTTGAGTATTTGCTCGCCTTGTTCATGACTTTTCTCTGGATGAAATTGAAATCCAAAAATATTATCTTTACAAAAAGCAGAAACAAAATCATAATCGTATTGAGTTGTAGTTAAAATATCTTGTTTGTTGTAGCAAATTGCATGATAACTATGCACAAAATAGTATTTTTGATTAAAATCGACATTGTTTAAAATACTATTTTTTTTGTCAGGTTTCAAGTCATTCCACCCAATGTGTGGGATTTTGTATTTTAATTTATCCGAAACTTTAAACCGAACTACCTCTGCATCAATCCATCCAAAACCTTGAACGTTTCCTTCTTCACTTTGTTTTGTCATTAGTTGCATGCCAAGGCAGATACCCAAAATTGGTTTTTTATTGTTCAAAACCTCATGCTGCAAAACTTCCCAAAATCCGAGTTGTTTTAATTTAATAACACCATTAGCAAAATGACCAACTCCGGGAAGAATAATTTTTTGAGAATTTAGAATATCGTCCGGTTTGTTAGAAATAATCACGTCTGCACCAACTGTTTTCATTTTTTTTTCGACAGAACGAAGATTTCCCATTCCATAATCAACAATTACAATTTTATTTTGCATATTTCAAGTATAAAATATAAGGTAAAACTTTCATTTTAACAGCAAGTTTTATCGGAAATTTCAATAATTTAATTAAAGGCAAAAGCGTTCTGTAATCGTTGTGCGATTTGATGGGACTGTTCATTATTTGTTTCCATTCGAGCATAGACAACCCCAATTTATTAATTGCATACTCAATGGTTTTTTCTTCAAACTTGTATTCTCCTGAGTTAATTACTTTCAGTGCATCAATTCTTGAAATTTGCCCAGAACGTATTAAAGCCGAAAGTTCTGTTTTTCTTTTATCAATATTAAACTTTTTAGGCAAATAATACGACTGAAAGAATTTAGTATAATGATTTTCGTGGTGATGTTCGCCGTAATATTCCCAATCTAATTCTTGTTTTAATACAATATCAACTTTTTGCTTATTATAGTCAATAAATTCCATTAATCTTAGTTCTCTAATGCCTTTGCCCCAAATAAAATATTGCAGTTTGAAGAGGCTCATGTGAGGAAAACTTTTAATTTTTTTAAATTTTCCCAATTTTTTATGAACATCTTTAACATACATTGGGTCCATATAAGTCCAACTGATAGGCGAAGTTCCTTCCGTTCGGAATGAATGTCCATTCAAAATGAAGGAAATACCCTCTTTGTTAGCCGTGCTATACAAAACAGAATAGATTGCATAATCGGTTGGAATATCGGCATCGGGAGTTGATGATTTCAAAAAAGCAAGTTGCAAGTCTTTAAATTCTTCCCAATCAGCCACAACGGTATGTAAATCGACCTTTAATTTTTCACATGCTTTTTTTATGTTTTTAGCCGAAATATCAGTGTTCCAGCCATTATCAAAGTGAACAGCTAAAGGTCGAAGTCCTAACTTCACAGCGGTAAGAAGTGTGTATGTACTGTCTCTTCCGCCACTGACTCCTACGATGCAATCGTATTTCTTGTTTTTGCCTTTGTCTTTAATTTTTTGAATAATTCTGGCAAGTTCGTTATCTAAATCCACTCCCAGTTGATGGGTCTTCTCTAATTGGTCGTGAATTTTACAGTATTTACATTCTCCTGCCTCATCAAACCAAATGTCGGCAATGGTAGTATCAAGAACACAACGCGAACAGATTTTAATGTTTTCCATTTCCATAATATAATGATTTAAGCTTTACGAAATTAAATATATTTTAAAAAGGTGCAATTTATTTGAAACGATATTGATAATTCGGTTGC
>DZBP01000137.1 GCA_022729915.1 Draconibacterium orientale
ACTTTTCACTTTTCACTTTTCACTTTTAACTTTTCACTTTTCACTTTTCACTTTTCACTTTTCACTTTTAACTTTTCACTTTTCACTTTTCACTTTTCACTTTTCACTTTTAACTTTTCACTTTTCACTTTTCACTTTTAACTTTTAACTTTTAATTTTTAACTTTTAACTTTTAACTTTTAACTTTTATGTTTTCTACATCGATTGAAAATCATCGTCTGTATGATTGTCGTCTAAATTCAAATGAATACCTTGCTTATGCTTATTAAATTTCACAAAACTTAAATTTTTGTTTTTTTGAGAATAGTTAACTGTTTGTTGCGAAGCACGTTTCAGAAAATCGTTGGTCAATTTAAAATAACTAATTACATCTTTTAGTTGTTTTGCTTGAGCAGCTAATTCTTCTGCACTGGTAGCCATTTCTTCGGTAGCAGCCGCGTTTTGTTGAGTTACTTGGTTCAACTGCTGTATGGATTTATTGATTTGGTCGGCTCCCGAATTTTGTTCTAAGCTCGACATTGCTATCTCCATAACAAGTTTTGCCGTATTTTGAATATCGGGTACAACAGCTGCCAATACAGCACCTGAATTTTCGGCAATGCCTACACTTTTGCGCGAGATTTCGTCTATTTCTTTGGCAGCTAATTGGCTTCGCTCGGCTAATCGGCGTACTTCGGCAGCAACCACAGCAAATCCGCGCCCTTGCTCGCCTGCGCGTGCAGCTTCCACAGCCGCATTGATGGCAAGCAAATCGGTTTTTTCGGCTATGTCGCCAATGATTGATATTTTAAGTGCAATATCTCTCATGGCTTTCACGGTTTGAATAACCGATTGGTTGGCTATTTCGATACTTTGAGCAGCTTTTTTTGCTATTTTTTCAGTTTCTTGAGCATTTTCGTTGTTTTGGGTTATAATGGCAGTCATTTGCTCTATCGATGCTGAAACTTCCTCACTGGCAGCAGCTTGCTCGCTGGCGCCTTGCGAAATGTCTTCGATTATTTCCGACATTTGCTCAGTGGCATCGGCTATTGAGCTTGAACCTGATTGTATTTCGCCTACTATTCTATTTAAACTTTCTACAAGTAGATTGATGTTATTTTTTATTTTGTTAAAATCGCCTTTGTATTCTTCGGTAAGCAACTCAGGAACTTCACCTTTTGAAATATTTTCGATGTAATTGGCTGCTACATTGAGAGGTAGCACTACTGCATCGAAGGTTTTGTTCATGCCTTCCACTATTTTTCTAAAATCGCCTTTGTGCTTGCTCAAATCAGCCCTTTCGGTTAATTTTCCGTTTATTCCGGCTTCCACAAGGCTATTGGCATCAAAAATTAATTCTTTGATTGACTCTTGTGCTTGTCGCAAATTTTCGTTGATAGTAAAGAAGTTTTGAAATTCGGTTTGCGTATAATCGTCAGCTTTGTGAATTTCAAAATTAAAATTAATATCGCCAGTAGAGAGTTTTTTCAAGTTCAAAGCCAATCTTTCTACTTCTATAATATTGTATTCGTTGGTTCTAAATTGTTTTGTAACATCTTGAACTATTTCAATATGCCCTATTTGTTTTCCGCTTTTGTCGGTTAAAAATGCCGTATCTACTTGGAAATTTTTATCCAATCCGGGCTGTTTGAAATTGGACATGAATGTTCCTTTTTTGAGCAAAGCAATGCCGCATTTGTCTGTTTTACAAATGTCTGCACCCCAATTATTGCATTGGTTTCCTAAAATATCGCGTCTTCTTTTTCCGGTTATTTGTTCGGCAGGTTTGTTTATAAAAGTCCAATTCATATCATTATCTGTTACCGAAACAGGGAAAGGAATAGAATCGAGCAATTGTTCATACCAATATACTTTTTCGGAAAATGAATCGAGTGTATTGTTAAAACCATTGATAATATCGAAGAAACCTCCTTTAAATAGTTGGCTGTCGCCTCTTACATAAAACTTAGCCTGCAATCCGGCTTCAATAAGTTTTTTAGTTTCGGCATCGAGGTTTATCAAATTGCTTCGGAGTTTATCCATTAATTCGTTGCCAAGAATTTGTTTTCCGGGCAAAGGTCTTAATACCGATGTGAAATCGCCATCGGCATAAGCTCCTGCTATGCCCAGTATTTCGAGAATGTTGTCCACGTGCAATTTAACCGCAGCATTGTAGCCTTCGGCAAGTTCTTTGTAAAAACCTGTAAAAACAGAAGGATTTAAGTAATAATCAAATTCACCCGTTATTTGTTCTCTGTACATTTTGTCGGTTTCGTAAGTCAATTTGCTCAACGAATCGATACAAATATTCAAATTGTTTTTGAGCGTATTGAAGTCGCCTTTGTAATTTTCAGTTATTTTTGCCGGAATAACTCCTTTCGATATTTGTTCTACGTACTCAGCAGCCAAATTGAGTGGTTTTACTACGGTGTTGAGTGTCTGGTTAAAACCTTCTACAATTCGGGCAAAGTCGCCACTGTGTTTTGAAGCGTCAGCTCTAACCTCAAATTTTCCTTCGTAACTTGCTTTTGCGAGCCTATCTACGTCGGATATTAGGTTCAAAACATTTTTCCTTAAACCATTTACTCTTTCTGTAGCAACGACTTGTTTGCCTGGAAATTCTTTTAACTCATTCGATAAATCTCCTTCCGAATATTGACGCAACAATTCGAGCATATCTAAAATGGCAGAAATGTGATAACCAACTAAATTGCTAACGTTAGTAACCATTTCTAAATAAATACCTGAAAACTTGGTTTTATCAAAAACAACATCTATTTCCCCTTTTTTATGTTGTTGATAGACCTCTTTTACATCTTCTACAAAAACAGTTAAGTTATCAATCAATTGATTTACATTGTTTTTTATAATGTTAAAATCGCCACTGTATTGTTCTGTAATTTTAGGTGGAATATTTCCTTTTGAAATTTTATCCACATAGTTAGCAGCTACATTGAGTGGTTTTACTATGGCATCGAGCGTGGTGTTAATACCTTCAATAACAGGGTGAAACTGTTTGTAAATGTGCTTGGTAGAACCTCTGTAATTCAATTCTCCGGCTATAGCTCTAAAGGTGATTTTGTTTATTTCGTTGGTCAATTTAGTAATAATTGACGACAAATTGCGTGAAACAAGCCAAGCAAACAGCGTAATAAGCAAAATCATGGATATAGATATTGAAACCATGGTGATTTGAATTTTCCTAACCGAAGTAAGTATTTTATCGTGAGGAACTACCAGCGCCATAGACCAATATTTGGTTGAATTTCCAAACGTGATAGGAACTAAAAATACGCGCGACATTTCTTTGGTAGAAAGATTCTCAGCATCGAAATTGAAATTGACTCCATTTCGTATTTTTTCGGTAATTTTGTATTTTGTTTCTTCTTCAGGAACTAACTCAGGATACAATTTGATGAGCACATTTTTGTTGGGGTGGCTTACAATAGTACCATTGTTTGAGAATAGAGTTAAATATCCGGTTTCAAATACTTTAACGCTGTCGCTGAGTGCTTGAAAATTATCTAATAAAACATCAACACCCACAACACCTACCGTTTCATTGTTTATAAAAATGGGCACAATGAACGAAATCATCATTACTTCGCTGTTGCCGGCTTTGTATAGGTAAGGGTCAGTAACTATTTCTTTTCCAGTTACAATAGCATCAAAGTATTCATCACCTTCTATATCGTAATCTTTGGTGGGTTCTAAATAGAGCGTATTTCCGCGCTTGTACCAATAGGGAACAAAACGCCCAGAGGCATCGTGCCCAATCGTATTGGCAAAGGCGGCATCGTTGTTGTCGAGCTTGTTGGGTTCCCAAACAGACCAAATGCCATAGATACTCGGTGTTTCGTTCAACACATTTTTGAGAATGGCATTGAAATCGTCGCGAATTTTGTTTTTTTCGAGTGCTTGTGCTGCTTTAAAAGTATGAGATAACGTACGTGCTACATTGAAGGATACTTCTACTTCATTGTCGATAAGATTTGCATACCTATGTGCAGTGTTTTCGGCATTTTCATATACTTCAGTTATTTCTAAGGCTCTGATGCTTACGCTTAAATAACGCATAAGTATCAATACTAAAATTACATTTAGTACTATGATTGATAACATCATGCGTGTACCAATCTTCATGTCGGCTAATCGTTTCATGTTTCTATATTTTAAGTTCACTCTATTTCACTTAAAAAAAACAACATGGTGTTTGTAAACGACGACTTTAAATGTTTCAAATGATTTTAAGCAACCTCAATTGATTTAGTCGCTTGAGGCTGGCTTTTACCTAAAAAGAGCTAAAGACAAACAACATAAGAAATGAATCAAATTAAATTGATATTTCGTTTTGTCAAGTGCTTAAAACAAATTTAAGGCTCGCTTAACTGTTTTAATAAACTCTTCGCGTTCAAAGGGTTTTTGAACAATGGCGGTAACGCCATTTTTGAGTGCTTCTAGCTTTTTTTCAGTATCTTTTTCAGATGTTAGCATAAGAATAGGCATGCGTTTGTATTGCGGTATTTGTCGCACTTCCTTTGTAAGCTGAATGCCGTTCAAATCGGGCATGTTCAAATCGGTAATTAATAAATCGATTTGCCTTCCATCGAAATAACGCAACGCTTCTGCACCATTTTCTGCTTTAAGAATCTGAAAATCATTTTGCCAAAGTGTAAATTCTATTACAAAAAGGGTATTTTCAAAGTCATCTACAATTACTAATGTTGGTTTCATTTTTATTCGTTTAATAGTTTGTAAAATTAAAATAAATAATAGGCATTATTATCCTACATTTCTATGATTTTTTATCCTAAACTTCAAGTATTTTTTTATCCTACAAATATAGGATTTATTTTTATATTTCTATTCCTCTTGAAACAAATATACTTAAAAAGACTTTAGTTTTAATCAAAAAAAATGTTAAATCTACATATATTGAAATGTTTCGTATCGTTGGTATTTATAAAAATAGTATTTTTGTTCAAAATATTTTAACTAATAAATTTAATTAGAAACTTACGATACAATAAATAAAAAATGAAACAAATAGCACAATCTATATTGCTTTTGGGAGTGTTTTTAGTTACACTTAGCTTTGCCCAAGCACAGATTATTGACCCCGTAAAATGGACAATTTCGGTTGAAAAAGCAAGCGAACAAGAAGTTTTTCTAGTTTTCAAAGCCAAAATAGACAAACCTTGGCACATGTACGCCCAACATTTTGATGAGGGTGGTCCTTTGAAAATGGTTTGGAAAATAAAAGAAACCAACGATTTTAAGAAAGTGGGAGGAGTTGATGAAATTTCAAAACCTCACAAAGAGCGCGATGTAGTGTTTGATGTAAATGTAGCTTTTTGGAGTAGCGATGTGGTACTCAAACAAAAAGTGAAAGTGCTTTCGGCAAAGAAATTTAAAATAGAAACCGAAGTTACTTACCAAACTTGTACCGATGAGCAATGTATTAACTTTACAAAAGATTTTACCTTTGATGTAGAAGGAGTGGCTCAAACTGAAACTTCTGCTACCGAAGAAAATGCGGTGGTAGAGGAAATTATAGCCAACGATACTGCCAAAGTAGAAGTAGAAAAAAACGACTCTACTCAAACCGATACAACAAAAACCACCGAATTTACCAATGCTGGCGATATTGATTTGAGCAACGACTCATTGATTTGGCTTTTCTGGGTTTCGTTTCTTGCCGGACTATTGGCTATTCTTACTCCCTGCGTATTTCCTATGATTCCTATGACGGTGAGCTTTTTTATGAAAGAAGGCGACCAGAAAGCAAAAGGTAAGTTTCAAGCATTGTTTTACGGACTTTCTATAATTTTGATTTATACCGTTATTGGTACTTTGGTAGCTGTTTTGTTTGGAGTAAACTTTGCAAATTGGCTAAGTACACATTGGATACCTAACGTATTGTTCTTCATAATATTTGTATTCTTTGCTGCTTCGTTTTTAGGAATGTTTGAAATAACACTTCCAAGTTGGTTGATTAACAAAGCCGACTCGCAAGCCGACAAAGGCGGTATTATGGCTCCGTTTTTCATGGCATTTACATTGGTAGTGGTTTCGTTTTCGTGCACAGGTCCTTTGGTGGGAGCTATTTTGGTGAAATCTGCCGGAGGTGCTGTATTAGAACCCATTATAGGTATGTTAGGTTTTTCGTTAGCCTTTGCATTGCCTTTTACCTTGTTTGCTTTTTTCCCTTCGTGGCTTAGCAATTTGCCTAAGTCAGGTGGCTGGCTCAACTCGGTGAAAGTTGTTTTAGGTTTTATTGAATTGGCTTTGGGTTTGAAATTTTTAAGCGTTGCTGACCAAACTTACCACTGGGGAATCTTAGACAGAGATATTTACATAGCTATTTGGATAGTGCTTTCGTTCTTACTCGGAATGTATTTGCTCGGAAAATTAAAATTTTCGCACGACAGCGATGTGCCTTTCATTAGTGTACCACGTTTGGGATTGGCTATAGTAGTCTTCTCATTTGCCGTTTATTTGATTCCGGGAATGTGGGGAGCACCTCTTAAAGCCTTATCGGGCTATTTGCCTCCGATGTCGAGCCACGATTTTGATGTAAACCAAATTGTTCGTGATAGCGAAACACAAACTTCGTTGTCCGAAAAGCCAAAATACGGAGAGTTTTTGCACTTACCACACGGAATAAAAGGTTATTACGAATACGAACAAGGTATGCGTGTAGCAAAACAACTCAACAAACCTGTTTTTATTGACTTTACCGGACACGGTTGTGTGAATTGCAGAGAAATGGAAGCCAATGTTTGGTCTGACCCTAGAGTTTTGAGTATGCTCAAGAACGATTATCTAGTAATAGCAGTATATGTGGACGATAAAACCGACCTGCCACAAAATGAATGGATTACTTCTACCTTCGATGGGAAAGTAAAGAAAACTCTCGGACAGAAAAATGCCGACTTGCAAATTACAAAATACAACGTAAATGCTCAGCCTTATTATGTTTTGCTCGACAACGAAGAGAAATTGCTTGCCAAACCTCGTTCGTACGATTTAGATGTTGAGGCTTTTGTAGAATTTCTCGAAAATGGTTTGAAAGAATACAAAAACAGAACGAAATAATCACCACGTGCAAAATGGAGGTATTCGTTTTAATTGGATTCGCTACATCGTGTTAGAAAGCCTACTCTTTGAAAAAAAAGCCCCAAACCCCTGAAGTGGCTTATTGTAACAATTAGTAAATCAACGTGTTTCAAAAAGTCCTCTTTAGGGGATTTAGGGACAAAAGCCAGAAAAGTATCGTTTTCTTTCAAACACTACATAAAACAGGAAGTAGCGATAGAAAGAAACAAACAACTCATATTGTTTTCAAAAGAAAAAGGGGATTAACATTTTAATAGGAATATTTAAAACAAAACGTTGCGAAAATCTACATTTTAATTTCTTGTTCGGTAGATTTTCGCAAAGTTTTTCATTCGATAAACTCAGTCAAATCACTCTTGCAACACTTTTCTGTTTTTTTGTCAAATCCATCAGCACTATGAATCCATTAGTCAAAAAAATCTTACTTTTCCCAATCACAAAAATAATTTTGGGAATAACTATTTGTTTTTCTCTTTTTGTAGGAATACAAAATTTTGTATCAAAACCATTTTTTTATTCTATAATTGAAGACAAAAACATTGCCGATCCTTTTATCCATCTGGTTTCGATATTGGTGTTACTTTCAAGTTATTATTTTTTATTTAGTTGGTACGAAAAACGTGAAATTAAAGAACTTTCAATAAAATACTTACCTAAAGAAATGTTTGGTGGTTTTGTAATTGGATTTTCTGCTATTTCATTATCTATTTTTATATTATATCTACTTGGATATTATCACATCATTCACATAGTTCCAGAGGATTATTCCCTTAAATTATTTATGATTCTGGTGGTTGCAGCACTTATTGAAGATTTGTTTACTAGGGGTTTAGTGTTACGTGAATTGGAACACTGGTTAGGGACTAACATTGCAATTCTACTAATAATGCTCATTGAAACGTACCATATTTTTAACCCAAACACAACAGTGTTTAGCTTTTTTGTATCGCTGTGTTGGGGATTTACCATGTCGATGTTTTTTGTATATACCAAAAGAATTTGGCTGCCTTTTTTCTTTCATTTAGGTTGGAATTTTGCGCAACCTTTTTATGGTTCAAACCTTACAGGATTAGATGATATGGGCAAAATTATTCATTCTAAATTTGAAGGTCCGGTTTTGTTTACAGGCGGAGGAATTGGAATTGAAGATTCTATTATAACTGTATTTATTTTATTTTCAATAGGTGTATTTTTATATTATCGTTCTCATAAAGAAGGAAAAATAATCAAAAGGAAAAAAGTTTAGATTATGAATTTAATATATTTGTTTTCAATACTTTAATCAAATTTTAAATTATTTAAAAATATTATTGATATAGAATCAATGTCGCCAAAGTTAAGAATATGCAAATAGTTAATTTTTTAAAGTTTGAAAAATTAGCTAAATGTTATACTCT